>NZ_JAEEGC010000166.1 GCF_019207025.1 Clostridium thailandense
ATTCTGTCATAAAGCTTTGGCAGAATCTCATTATTTCATTGTCTGACTTTCCTCTTGGATCGAAGTCTGAACCACCTTTACCTCCGCCTATTGGAAGTCCTGTTAATGAATTCTTTAATATTTGTTCAAATCCCAAGAATTTTACAATTCCTATGTACACTGATGGATGAAATCTAAGTCCTCCCTTGTAAGGTCCTATAGCTCCGTTGAATTGTACTCTGAATCCACGGTTAACTTGTAAGTTTCCATTGTCATCTACCCAAGGAACTCTGAACATAATTTGTCTTTCTGGTTCACAGAATCTTTCAAGTAAGTTTTCATCCATGTATTCAGGATGTTTTTCAAATACTGGTCCTAAAGAACTTAAAACTTCTTCAACTGTTTGTAAGAATTCTGGTTCATTTCCGTTTCTCTTTTTAACGTTTTCAATTACTCCATTAATATAAGCTGTTACTCTTTCTTTTGTCATTTTAAAATACCCCCAGACAATTTATTTTTCATTTTAAAAATTTATTTGTTGTTTCCTTGTATTCATAATACTATAAAAATTAGGAATTTTAAACTTTTTGGTGCAATTTCCATAATAATTAATGCATATTTAGCTATTATGTTAAATTTATTTTCTAAAATCCTTTTTCATTTGTAGTTGATATTAATTTTTTTAGCTGAAAACGTTATCTTGGTTAATTTTTTTTATAGATATTACACTTGTTATTAAATTAACATCATTTGATATCGTTATCATACTTTAAATTTTGTAGAATTAATATTATAATTAGTTATATAATATTAATTAATTAATATTTTTACTTTATTATTGAAAAAGTTTACATTGTAATAAATTAAGAATAATAATTATTGATTCAAAGGGGTGCTTCTTATGGATAGTTTAGATATTAAAATACTAAAATTGCTGCAAAATAATGCTAGAATTACAGCTTCTGATATCAGCAGTAAAATTAACTTATCAGTACCTGCAGTAAGTGACAGGTTAAGGAAACTTGACGCTTCAGGAGTAATAGAAAAGTATACCATTATCATTAATGCCAAAAAATTAAATAGAGATCTTACAGTTATTATGTTTATTAGTTTGGAATCTCCTAAATATATTAATAAGTTTTTGGATTCAATTCAAAAAGAGGACGAAATTTTAGAGTGCCATTATCTTGCAGGCGACTATGATTATGCTCTAAAAATCGTTACAGAAAATACTGAAACTCTTGAAAAGATATTAAATAGAATTAAAAGTTTGAATGGAGTTGTTAAGACAAAAACAACAATTTCCCTATCAACCATCAAAAATAACTATTCAATAATGCCTACAGAAGATGATTGCTAACATAATTAAATAGCAATTGAAACGAATTAACATCTACATAACAGCTGTACATATAGCAGAGTCCTCTATATATACTAGCTGTTATGTTTTAACCTAAGTTTTTTTAATCTTTCCACCTCAGAATTAGGTATTTTTCTAAAACCTTTATCTGTTCTATACGCTTTAACTATACCTTTATTGCACCATTTGATCACTGTTATAGGTGCCACATTAAATATCTTTGAAAACTGAGACGGTGTGAGCATATCTTTTAGGGCTCTATCTGAATACTTCTTGCCATTTGTTTTATATCCTAAAACTTTATCTATTTCTTTATTACTGTACCCTTGATTTTTTAATTTAATTTTATAAAAATTTCTTAATGTGGCTATAGTTATGTCGGTATCTGAACAATTTTTTCTAAATATCCACCGAATTCCTGCTTCTGTATATTTTGTCCCCCTTTCATTTATGAAAAGATATTCTTCCATAACATATATTTCTTTCAGATATAATTTTAAGGAATTCTCTACATTGGAGTTCATGGGTATCTTTCTTTCATAAGCTCCAGTTATATTGATAACTCTATTGTCAAAGTCTAAGTCTTCTAGCCTAAGTTCCTTTACCTCTAAAGCTCTTAACCCAGAATTGGCAATTAAGTTTAACATAGTATAATTTTTAATTCCATCGCTTAGACAAATATTCTGCAGAATGGCTTCTATATATTTTTCATCTACATCATTGACCTTATCACTTTTCTTTTTGGATGTCCTCCTCCTCATACTGTTATCTACAACCATATTTTCTTGTATTCCTTCACTTATTAAAAAACTGTTGTATGATTTAAAAAAGTTTATATAGCTGTTGATAGAAGTTTTACTTACTTTAGATGAGACACTTTCAAGATACATATCAACTGCAGATTTTTCTAGTCTACTAAAAGTTTTTTCTGTATTCTCCTCATACCATTTTAAAAACTTTCTTAAATAGTATATATATAAATATATAGAACTATCTCGCTTATTTTCTTTTAATAAATAGTTGTTATATTTATAGAACTTTTCCATTTTACCTCCCTCTTTAATAATTATTTTCTCGACTCGATTCCTCATATTATATCAAATTTTCTCCAAACATAAACCAACTAAATTAGACGGATTCACATGAGTTTTAATATATGATTTATACTAATATAACCTTTATTATTCCATTCTTTTTTCCTAAGTCATTAATTATTTCATTAGCAGTAACTTTTTTAGGTACAAGAATAGTATAAAATCCCTTCATACAATCCTCATCTAGATCTTCTGCATCTTCTAATGCAAATTCTATATTTTTCATTATTATATTTTTTGAATCAAAATACTCAATTATGCTATTGGACATTTCTATTCTGTTTACATACTCTATTTCAATCTTTATCAAGTCTTTTTTAATTAAGAATTTAGTCTCAAATCTCTTTAATGAAACAAGAGACACTACAACAGCAACAGTAGATAAAACACTTAGATAATAGTATCCCAATCCTACAGCTAACCCAATGCATGCTACAACCCATAAAGTTGCAGCAGTAGTAAGTCCCTTTACAGAACCTTTCTCATGTAATATGGTTCCAGCACCTAGAAATCCTACACCGCTTACTACCTGTGCATCTAATCTGCCTATATCAGCTTTAAAGATATTGGTAAACTCTGGATGCTGAAGAATTAAATTTTTAGTGCTTTCTACCTCATACAATTGAATCATAGATATAACCGCCGCTCCAAGACAAACTAGTATATTAGTTCTAAATCCCGCCGGTCTATTTTTAAACTCCCTTTCATATCCAACAGCGCCTCCTATTACTACTGCTAAAATTAGTCTTAATACAACTTCATATTCATTCATATAGCCTCCTACATTAGATGTATATTTCCTGGCAAATGACCATCAACTAAAGTCTGCTCACTTTCTTGTTACTTCTGGTCTTAATGCCGTTTTATACTTATCTCCTACTTTTTTATTACCATTATAATTTAAGCTTATAGATTTATCAAATATTTTAACTACTAATAATTTTTAGCATAAACAATCTTATTGTCAATGTTAAATATCAGCCATATTTATCTATATAGATAAATGTCAGAAAATTCGACTTTGATTTCATTTATCAATCTATTATCAACATCCAAAAATGGCTGAGTTTCACTATCTATTATTTCTTTTTTTTCAGGCAGCCTTATAATAAAGGTGCTCCCAACATTTAGTTCACTTTCCAACTCTATTGAGCCTTCTAAAGCATCAACTAGTAATTTTACAAGTGCTAAACCAATACCTGTTCCTTCTGCCTGCCTAGATAAATTACTATCGACTTGCCCAAATCGTTCAAATATTAATTCTTGTTTATCCTTTGGAATACCAATGCCTGTATCGATTATTTTTATTTGCATTAAATTTAATTTCTTATTTTCACTAAGTATAACTATAATTTTCCCTCCACTCTCTGTGAATTTTATGGAATTTGAAATAATATTTAATATAATTCGTTCGTATTTTTCATCATCAATACTAATAATTTTACTGTTTAAGTTAGATTTAAAATGTATTTTTATATTCTTTTGATTTGCATATACTTCTACCGATTCTACAATCATCTTAGTTAAAAACACTATATCAACATTCTTCATATGTAATTTAAATTGTCCTGAATTTAATCTTGTAATATCTAACAAGTTATTTGTTAATCTTAACTGTCTAAAAGTATTTTGCTTTATATTTTCAATCAATTCTTTAACTCGATCCGATATTTGATTTGAATATACACACTCAATTAATTGAATTGCAGAATAAATAACATTTAAAGGGGTTTTAAATTCATGACTAATTAAGGATATAAACTCGTCCTTCATAACAAGTGCTTTTTCAAGTGCTTCTCGTTTTTCTTTTTCTGATTTAAAAAGAAGTTCTTGTTGTTCTTTAACTTTGTTCTCTATATGTTTACGTTCTGTAATATCTTCCATACTCCCCTCTAGGTATTTATATCGTCCTTCATTGTCATAAACAATATTGCTATTTATATGAACCCAAATAGCAGTTCCATCATAACGCCGTAGTTGTGTCTGAAAATTACTCATATCCCATATATCCGCCAACACAGATTTATCCTTCTCAGTATACGTCAAAGCTTTATATAATAAATAGTTGGCATTAACCTTCATTAACTCTTCGCTCTTAGAATACCCTAGTATAGAAACAGCCTTCAAATTAGCATCTAATATTTCACCAGTATTTGTTACACGAAAAAGTCCTATTGGTACTCTATCATATAAGCCTCTATAACGTTTTTCACTCTCTGATAGTGCAGTTTCACGCGCTTGCAAATTAGAACTCATTAATTTAAAATCTTCTGAAAGCTTATTAAGTTCGACAAAAGAAGCAGGTATACAAGATAAAGAATTAACTTGAATAAAATCGCCAACTGCTAAAGCGTTTGTTTCCTTGCTAAGATAATCTAATGGCTTAATAACATATCTTTTAAGTTGTTTGTTCATACTTAATACTAAGGTTACCCCAATAACTATGAATGCTAATAATGTTATAACCTCCAAAAAAATATACGAACTAAAAAAAACTGATAATGGAATTTGGTCTACTACAATCCATCCAGTCATTTTTACTCTAGTAGAACTGCCAATAACTGAACTTCCATTATAAATATAAAAAGATGTACTTTTTCCCATTAATGTATTTTTAAATATTCCCAAGTTACTAAAGTTACTTTGTTGTTTAACTAAATCTGAAAATGGGTGAGCTAACAAAGTTCCAGTTTGATCCATAATAAAAACAAAATTCTTGTTGGATTTATTTGAAATATTTTTAATCTCCTGTTGAAACAAAGCTAAGTTAAGCTCACCTATTACAGTTCCTCCATCTAAAAGGGGCCTAACCAAATAGACTGTTGGTTCACCAGTTCGAAGTGAAATAAATGGATGAGAAATAATAAGTTTTTTCTCTATACTATTTTTTTTCAAATCTGGTAGATTAGATAAGTCCAAACCTGTATACCTTGAATCTGAAGGCATCATTAATGTAATTTTATCATTTTTATCTAAACAATATATAGTTTCAAAGTATCCATAGGCCTCCCATGTACTTTTCATAAAAGATGATAAATTTTTTGTTTCTGATGTTTCTGCTACTCTAGCAATCGCCTCTAGAATTCTTCCACCATGATCAAGATGATACTCTACTATTTGAGCCATCGATTGTGTCACTTGACTTTGATTATCCTCAAGATTATGCTCTCCTAAGCAACCTATAACAATATTTATTATTATACCTATTATTGTTAAAGGTATGAACATCTTAAATACTAATAACTTTATAAATACCTGTCGGAGATAAGGAGTTTCTTTATTCTTATTCAATATTTATTCACCTCTAGAATCATTTAAAATTAATTTATCAAGGTTGATAAAATCATGATTATGAATATCACCTATGTAACATGGCCTCTTTACATCTCCAAATTTATCAAAAGAAAAAGGTCCTAATACACCTGGAAAATCGCGGATCTTTAATAGTTCTTGTTTTAACCCTTCAGATTTTCCACCAGTTTTTCTAAGGGCATCTGCCAATACCATAGTAGCATCATAAGCAAGAGCTGATCCAAATGAAGGTTTATTACCAAATCTAGCTTGGTAACCTGCTTGAAAATTATTAAATTCTTTCGGTTGCTTAATTAACCATCCATAGGCTTGTTCAAATTTCATTCCTTCAACAGCCTCTCCTCCGTTATTAATCAAATTTTCAGTTGGCGCCCAAGATGAAGTAAATAATGGAACCTGCCAACCTATAATTCTAGATCTTTGAGCAATAAATGCCGTATCTATATCTGAAGCAACAATTAATAATCCTTCTGCTTTACCTTCACGCAGTCTTATCAATAATGTTGAAAAATCTGGTTGTGTCACAGATGAAAAACTAACTTCATCACCTACGCTCCCACCCAGAGATTTAAATTTATCTTCAAAGTCTTTACTATAATTCTTTGAATATGCATAGTTATCCATATCATATATAACAGATATTCTTTTTATAGAATTGTGATTATAAATATACCTAGCAAAGGCCTGAGCGCTATCTTTAAAAGATGGATAAACCCGAAAAAAATAATCATCCAAGCTACTCAATTCAGGTGTTGAAACCGTTGAGCCTATCATTACTACTTTAGCTGGGTTTGTAACCTTTAAGCCTTCTAAAGTTTGTGAACTTGTTGCATGTCCAATAATTGCAATAACACCCACCTTAATTAATTCATCATCTGCAAATTTTGCCTTTTCAGGTACTCCGAAGTCATCTCGGATAACTAATTCAACCTTACGTCCTGAAATTCCACCCGATCCGTTAATTTTCTCTACTGCAAGTTGTACTCCATTTCGTTCTTGTACTCCTAATTCAGCTTGCCTTCCAGTTAATTGGGCAGAAAACCCAATTAATATAGGCTTATTATTAGTTCTTACAAAGAGTAGAATTAACATTGATATTAATATTAATATCAATGTAAGTTTAATACGAGAATTATTAACTACATTTAGTTTATTTGCAATCATCTTAGATAACTCCTTTAATAGTTTCACGCCTTATGTATTTACACTATTTTCAAAATATATCAACCAAATACATAATTCTCTATTAATACAAAAAAACCTTTATATTTTTAATGACATTATGCGACAAAACACCAGCTTATAATGCTGGTGTTTTTATAGATAACCACGGCCGAAAGTAAACTTATCCTCCGTTGGTGTTTATATTACAATAAAATTTTATTTTTAAAGTTTATAATTCATAGTTAATACCCTCGAAATACAATTTTCTATAAATTCTCTGCTTTCAATGATTATGTATTTCAAATACTTTATCTAATCGAGTCATATTAAAGACTTTCATGACTTGCTCATTAATTGAATAAAGTTTAAGACTCCCGTTTATGTTTTTACATTTTTTATAGGTTGATACTAAGACTCCAAGACCTGTACTATCAATAAAGTTACATTTGCTGAAATCTAATTTAAAGTTCTTTTCTCCATTGTTCATTAGATAATTTATCTTTTCTCTGAGTTCATCAGCCTCATCCACAGCAAAATTTTCAGGTATCACAATATTTAATTCGTTCATTTAAATCACCTCAAATTATAAATTTTTCCACAAGATTATTTAGTGAAACTGCCATTGCGCTAGATTCTTGTGCACTAGCAGCTACATTTTCAATTGTTGTATTTTGTTCTTCTGCTGATGCAGCGACCTCTTCACTACTAGCAGCTGTAGTTTCAGTAATAGTTGCAATTGTATTTATAAGACTTATTATTTTATCAGAACTAGCTACCTCATCCTTTGTAACTTCTACTATTTGATCTATATCTTTTGCTATTTGTCTTACCGCATCTATGATGCTAACGAAAGATTTATCTGTATCATTTACTATAGACACTCCATTTTCAACTGCATTTTTGCTTAAGCTCATTGACTCTACCGCTTTACCGATTTCAATGACCATTTCATTTACTAGTGAAGATATTTCATTAGCACCGACATTAGTTTCTTCTGAAAGCTTACGAACTTCTTCTGCAACTACTGTAAATCCTTTTCCATGTTCTCCAGCCCTTGCAGCTTCAATAGCCGCATTTAATGCTAGTAAATTAGTTTGAGATGATATATTATTTATAGTATTAATAATTCCACTAACTTTTTTAGAAAATTTATCTAATACTTTTAATATGTCTTCTGTTTCAATAGATGCTCTACTAATATTTTGTATGGCTTCAACAGTTTCTTTAACCTTCATTCTTCCCTGTTCTGCTGCATCCATAGTATGATCAGAGTTGTTTTTCGTTGTAATAGCTCTATTTTGAGCTATTTGAACTAAACTTGAAAGCTGCACTAAAACTTCTGATATTTCTATGATTGAATTATTTTGAAGCTGAGAATTTTCCGAAACTTGTTGTATAGTGTTAGTTATTTGTTCTGTTGTAGCACTTATTTCTTCATTTGAGGCAGCTAACTCTTCCGAAGATGCTGCTAAATCTTCTGATCCTTTTCTAACGCTATTTATTATATTATGTTGGTGTTTAATCATTATATTAAAATATTCACCTAAAGTTTGTATTTCATCTCCTGTATTTATTTCAGCTCTTACTGTTAAATCTCCATCCCCAGCCCTAGTCATTAAGTCTTCTAAATTTTTAATAGGACGTATTATACTTTTTATAGAGAATGCATATGCCAAAATTACTGATATGACTATAGATAGTATGGTTATCATAATTGTGATTCTTCTAATGCTTAATGCAGGTGACATGTATTCATTATAATTAGCTGTTACGGCCATAAACCAATTATTAACAGAAACAAATTTTACAAACTTTTTAACTCCATTATAGGTGTAATATCCTTCTGCAACTTTACCAGCTTTAACTTTTTCAACTAAAGTTTTCAATTCTGCAATGTTGTCATTTAAAATATTTTCTTTAAGTATTTTATCGCTTTCAGGATGATAAACAATTAGTCCATTCTTATCAATCATATAAGCGTATCCATTATTTCCAATTTTAACCTTTGAGGCATAATTGCAAATATTATCAAACTTTATTGAGCCGACTATTACACCTACAACTTTTCCATTATCTTTTATAGGTTTCGCTACTGATATTACTAGTTTTCCAGAAAGCTTAGATGTTACAACTTCACTTATATTTTCATTTCCTTTTAAGGCATCTTTTACATAATCACGATCACTTAGGTCAGTATCAGATTTCTCAGATTTACTGCTTACAACCTCTTTACCAGAAGAATTTACAATTGATAAAATCTCTATTTGACCATTATTTTGACTTTGTAATTCTGATAGATAATTAAAAATATCAGTCCTATCCTTTTCATCTCCATTAACAATCCCAACCAAACGGTCATCTAAACTTATCATCTCAACATATTTACTTACTGAACTTATATTTTGGTTTATAGCTTGAGCTGTTTGTGTTGTAGTATCTCTTATCTGCTGCTCAATTGTGTTTTGCATTGACTGAGAAGTTCTTATATAAGAAAAACTTCCTAATATAACAAGAGGAATAGCTATAAATATAAAAAACATTAAGCCCAATTTATTTTTCAAACTTTTCTTCATTGATAATGCCTCCATTTCTTCTTTAGCACATTTATTAGGTTTTATACTAAAAGTGATTTTTGTATGACTAAAGTATTTTTTTTCATTTCTATATTATCTGAAAGATTTTTAATAAGAAATAATCCTCTTCCTTGATCATCTAACAAGTTTTCTTCTGATATCTCCTTATTAATTATTAAATTTTTAAAACCACTTCCACTATCTTCAACTTCAAATCTTACACTTGAGTTATCACATAAATATCTTAAATAAATAGGCTTGTCTACATTCATTTTATTCCCATGTTTAAATGCATTAGTCAAAGCTTCCGTAAGTATTAGCTTAATATCAAAACTATATTCAAAAGCATTTAGCTCAGCAATTATTCTGTCTATAACTTGCTTATGTTCTGACAGACCATATAAAATGAACTCATTACTTTTCATTCTCAATCCCCCCCAAGTCATTTTATCTCTAAGGCAACTATAGTGCTATCGTCTTTTAGCCCTCCAATGTCAGCAACTGTATTGTTTAAAATGCTACTTAAATAAGATATAAATTCAGCTATTGTATATGCTTTGAAACAATTTTCTTTAATTTCATTATCATTAAATATAAATTCCAATCCATCGGTAGGAAAATAAAACCTATCACCTTTTTCAAAGTAAATTATTTTTTCATCAAATATACTATCTTCGAACATTCCTAAAAATGGCCCTCTAATAACGAATTCCTCTGGTTTACATTTGTTTTTTTGAAATAAAAATTGACTTATGCCAGCACCAACTACCTTTGCTTTATTTTTCTTAAAATCTAAACTAAAGCAACAAGCTGCAATATGTCTATCATCTAAATAATCAACAATTTTTTTATTTAAATTATAGGCTATATCTGAAGGATCAACACTTAACAATACGGCTTCATGAAATAGTACAAAAAATGCAGACACACTAAGAGCAGCTGTGATTCCCTTGCCACTGACATCACCAACTATTCCCACAGCCAAATCTTCATTCACCTTACAAATCCTGAAAAAATCTCCACTTACCGTCCTTGCTGGCATAAACAAACTATCCATTTTAAATTTATCCGGAATTGGAGAAGTATTATTAAGATACTTCTTTTGAAACTTAGCCGCTCCGTTTAGCCCTCTTTTTATCTCAGTGATATTTCTAATCACCGATTGTATTGCTGGTTTCCCCTTATAAGTCAAGTAACTCGAAGAAATTTCCACATCAACTGAACTATTATCGTATCGAACAATCTTATAATCAAAAACACACTTTGTCTTTTTTTCTTCCAATATGTGCTTAACTCTTTTATGCATTGTCTTTAAAAACTCTTTGTCTACATATTTATATATGCTTTCTCCAATAATCCTACTATAATCTATACCTACTAATTTACATGCTTGATGATTTACTAAAACAATTTTATTTTCTACTGTTATAACTATTGCCTCTGGTGAAAGATCAACAATTTTTCGATATCTTTCTTCACTTTCCTTAATTGTATTTGCTAATATCTTCTTTTCAGTAATATCTTTTAATTGTTCAATTACTAATGCTACCTCTCCATTCTCTCCAAGTATTGGATTACAGGTACATTCCATAAATCTATTAAATTCTGAAACGTACTTTTCTGTCTTTATCATACGTTTAAGCTTAATAGCTTTTTCCACATCACAACTTTCACATTTTTCTTGTCTATTCAAAATTTCATAACATTTTTTATTTCTAACTTCATCTCGTGTCTTGTTATAAAACTTATATCCAGCTTCATTTAGAAATAAAAGAGTCTTGCTCTCTGGGTTAAATACTCTTATTATATCTGGAATTCCACTTAATACTCCTTCTAAAAGTCTTGTATAATAATCATTTTCAACGAGTTTAACAATTTCTTTTGAACTACCGAAAAAAATTTTTTCCATGAGTTCATTGCCTTTCAGTTCGTATTCCAAATCAGCCACCTCTATATCGATTAAGTAATGATAAATGTCTTTGATCTTCAATAATATTTAATTTTTTAGTAGATTTATAAATTGCATTTAACTGAACATGTTTCCATACCTGTTTAAGTAACTCAATATAATAATATAATATTTACATTATTTTTTAAAGGTATATTATTATAAATATGGAAAGCAAGTTGTATTATTTGATAGAATTGTAAATCTAACTTTTCAATAAAATAAGTACCGCAAACTATTTAAAAGTAATTTGCGATACTCATTTTTTAACTCCTATTCTTAGGTATTCTTATTATCACTTGAGCTCCTCCAGTTTTTGTAGAGTTAGATAACTCTACGGTTCCTTGATGGAGTTCCGTAAAAGATCTTGTAATATATAGTCCTATACCATAATGGTTCTTAGAATTTCTGCTCTTGTCTCCTCTGTAAAATTGATCTGATGCAAATTCTAACTCTTCCTTCGAAAATCCTTTTCCACTGTCCTCTATTAAAAATTTCAAGAACTTTTCATCTTCCTCCACTTTAAAAAATAATTTCCCCTTTTGAGGAGAATACTCTACTGCATTTGCAATTACATTTAAAATAGCACGATACAAGAGTTCCTCATCCCCATAAAAGAATTCTGATATGTTTTCCTGATCATTTATAAGTTGAATACTTTTTTCAAATGCCAAAGCTTTTTCCTGCTCTACAATCTTTTCAACAAATGTCTTAGTTTCTATTTTAATTGGACTAAAAGCTAAAATGTCTTCTGATTTTGTTATATCTATTAATACTTTTAGATAATGTTCAATTTCTTCTGAAGCACTTAAAATATACCTATTATACTTCATCTGCTCTTCATCCTTACAGGTTTCTTTAACTAACTCTGCATTTCCTTTAATAATTGTTAAAGGTGTTTTAATATCGTGTGCTAGAGCAGAAATTTGATTTTTCCTTCCTTTTTCCATATTCCATTGTTTTTTCAAAGAGTCCTTTAGTTCACTTTTCATTGAATTTAAAGAATAAATAACCTCTTCAATTTCGCGAATACCTGAATGCTTAGGTTGAAAGTCCAAATTTTGCTTTTTTATTTCTTCTGTCGCCTCCATCAAGAGCTTCATTTCTTTTGAAAAGTATCTTCCAAAGCGAATAGATAACAAGCCTACCTCAAATATAAAAGATAAAATGAACAAAATTAACACAAGCAATTCTGGATTTCCTAAATACTTTTTTAATAAAGGATTACTAAACTGTGCGGTTATAAAATACTCGATAATACAGGTTTCAGTTTTACGTTGAATTACTGCATAATGACGAGTCATACCTAAACTTTTTTCATTTTTCTGCACAACATTCCATGCAGTTTTTGAGGCTTTACTATTAAAATTGCCATAAATCATATTTCCTTTAGCATCAAATACTCCATAACTGCAGCCTTCTGGTATCATTTCTTCAGTAACCTTATCTACTTTAGAAAGCATATATTTACTACTTTCAATTTTTTGTTCGGTGTAGTTAGCAGGTAGTATAATGTTATTCGTTCCCATAAGGAAGAAAGCAAAAAAATATAAAAGTATAATCATAATTGTTCCAAAAATAAAATATAAGATATATCTTACAAATATACTGCAAAGTCCAATTTGCTTTCTTATACCCACTTGTATCCAATCCCCCAGACTGTTTCAATAGGAGAACAACCTACTTTAGCAAGTTTTGCCCTTATATTTTTTATATGCTCCACAATTGCTGAGCTATCACTTTCTCCCTCAAAACCAAATACAGTTTCGTAGATTTTTTCTTTTGAAAACACTTGTCCATGATTTATAGCAAGAAACTCACTAATTTCATATTCACTTTTTGTTAAAGGAACTGAGAATTCTCCCACAACTACTTCCTTTGAGGCTAATTTAAAGTTAACTCCAGATATTAGAAAGCTATTGTGTTTTTCTCTTTTCTCTCTTCGCAGATGTGCTGCAACTCTTGACCGCAATTCTCCAATTCCAAAAGGTTTAGTAATATAGTCATCTCCACCCATTCCAAGTCCTTTTATAATATCTTCTTCCATGGTCTTTGCTGTCAAAAATAGAATAGGGCAATCTACTAAATCACGAATGTTTCTGCAAAGAGTAAAACCATCTATATCAGGCATCATAACATCCAGCAAAATCAAATCATAATTGGAGCACTGCTCCACAGGAAATGTAGAAAATTTGTTTATAGTGGTAACATTATGCCCTTCCTTAGATAAAGCTGCCTTTATAAGCTCTAGAATTCCCTTTTCATCATCAATAGCTAGTATATTTGCCATATTATCCCTCCAATTTGCCATTATACTTTATCTCCCTAACTATAGGAAGATAAAACCATAAATCAGCTTATAAATAGATATATTTCTACAAATTTTTAACTTTAGTCTTCTCTCCTTCCTTCAAATTTATTAAACCATAAAAGACTCGCTAAAAACAAAAGTACTGTAGCTATAATAAACATGTAAATTCCACTTTGAAACTCCCATCTATAAATTTCAATGTTACCTTTATAGGTGTTTAGCCGTATGTAATAATTGGAAACTCTTCCTCCCCAACTACATGGAATCAGTTGCCATAGTCCATTTCCAAGTCCAGTAAGCATAAGAGCCGAAACTAATCCCTCAGCTATTCCAATTCCTATAGAAGCTCCACTTCCAAATTTAAAACTACATAATAAATGCATCAAATATAAAAAAATTTCACAAAACAGTAAAAGTAAAATTATTTTTCCATAGAAAGCAGCTGAAAATGAATTTTTATGAAGCAAAAATTTCAATCCTAATGCTAGCCCACCTATAGCTGTAATGAGCGATCCCAACGCCATAAGAATTAACATGCATACCTTACTTACAAAATTCAATAATTTATTTTTTGACATTAGAAGTTCTTGAAAATTTCCTGCACATGCTTCTTGTTCTACCACCATAGCACATACAATTCCAATTATTAGCGGAAATCCTACAGATAACACTTCCATAAACCCTTCTACTTTTGAAATATTATTTATATTTGAAAAGGAATAATAGAATAAAAATGCTGATGTGATTAATATAGGAACAATAACATGTATCCATACTATTGAGCTGCGCTGAATTTTTCTAAAATCTCCTGCTATAAGCCTAAAAAGCGTACTCATTTATTCTGCCTCCTGTCCTTCATACCATTTTGCAGTTAAAATTGTTAGTACTATAAATAAAACTATTGTAATTATAATTCCAGGTAAAATTACATTGGTGGATAAAAGTTCTGGTGTAAAAGTTGTATTCCCTGGAATAGCTGGAAGGCCATTTGGTAGCGTCTTCAAAATTGGACACATTAATCTAGCTGGAATGGCATAAGGTGTTATCCATAATATTTTTTTTACAGCAAGTATTATACCAAGTATCATATAAGCTGCTAAATTTATCAATATGGTTGGAAACATTCCAATTTTGCCACTAAGAAACAAACAAAGTGGTGCTTGCCATAGAAATGTAACAATCAAAATCGAAGTTCCTAAAAATGCACTAGACGCGGTGACTGTTCCTAGCTTACCAATACCAAAAATATTCCCAATAATTATATTTCCAATTAAATGAATTATAGCAGCAAAAGTAATCATAACTACACATACAAGTATCTTTGCTATCCATACTTTTCTTAAATCAACAGGCAGAGAAAGCACTGCCATGTTTTTCATCTTCTTGTCTTTAACAGCGACAAGAGAACATCCTAAGGATATCATTCCAGGAAGCATGCTGGCATACCACCAATTGTAAGAATTTCCTTCAAAATATGCAGGCTGCAAAAGTAATGGAAAAAGTATTGCAAAAATTGGTGCTATGAAAATAAGTTTTTCAACAAATGTATGCCTTATTTTCAAGTATTCTGATTTAAAATAAGTTTCCATACTATTCACCATCCCTTCTATATTTCCCTGCAACTTCTATAAATAACTTTTCAAGATCTTCTCCCTTTTTCATCTCTCCTTGATAGCCTAGAATTCCACCTGATATTATCCCTATTTCATCAACTACCTGTTCTACTTCACTTAATATATGACTTGATAGAATCACTGTAATCCCACACTTTGGGAAAGAACGAATTAGTTCTCTAAGCTCTTGTATTCCAAAAGGATCTAATCCATTAGTAGGCTCATCTAAAATTAAAAGTTTAGGGCTATTGAGAAGAGCAATTGCTATCCCAAGTCTTTGTTTCATTCCCATAGAAAATTGCTGCGCTTGCTTTTTTCCCGTGTTTTCTAAATCAACTATATGTAGTACCTCATCTATTCTTTTATCTGATAATCCTAAAATAGTAGTTCTCACTTTTAAATTTTCTCTTGCAGTAAGGTTTCCATAGAGGGGTGCACTTTCGATTAGAGCTCCTACGTTACTTAAATCTTTTCTACTCCATGGATGATTTTCGAACCAAATCTCTCCACTGCTTGGACGAAGCATTCCTGTTATCATTTTTAAAGTAGTAGATTTTCCTGCACCATTAGGTCCAAGTAATCCATATATGGAATTTTTCCTAACTTTAAGACATATATCTTTTACTGCTTCTTGTCCTTTAAATTTCTTACAAAGATCTCTTGTTTCTAAAATTAACTCCTTCATTATTTATTCTCCTTTTTCATAAATTCTTTTTCCATATTAAAATTTTAATAAACAATTATAAGAATTTTATAAGGAATAAAAAAAGTTATTGTTAAAACTTTTTGATAGTTTTACAATAACCTTTTTATTATGCTATTACCTTGTTTCTTCCAGTATTTTTAGCTTCATATAACTTGTTATCTACTTCTTTTATAAGCTCTTCTTCGCTAAGTTGTTCTTCAAATAGTGTTTTGACTCCAAAGCTTGCAGTAACTTTTATATTCATTCCTTCGTAACTTATTATAGTATTCTCTATAGCTTTTCTCATTCTCTCAGCAGCCTTTACTGCCGGATTTTTACTTGTGTTTTTAAGACAAACTATAAATTCTTCTCCTCCATAGCGGGCTACCCAATCCACATCTTTTCTTATTAAGCGCTTAAGTGTATCTGCAACCATCTTAATAACCTCATCTCCAGCTATATGCCCATATGTATCATTTACTTTTTTGAAAAAGTCTATATCCGCCATTATTAATGATAATGGCTCACCATTTAAAGAGCTGCTTATTATATCTGCCGGAAGCCTTTCGTCTATAAATCTTTTATTAAAAACTTTAGTAAGAGGATCTAATATTACTAGTTCGTTCATATGATTTACTGCATCATGAATAGTACCGCTATCTTTATTTTCTATATTTTCTATAACTCCACTATTAGTTACATCCTTTAGAAGCTCAAGCACCACTGGCACACCATCAAGTTCAACTGGAATAGCTGTAAGCATGTACACTTTTTCACCATTGTATTCTATCTTTACAAAGGTTTCTCTCTCATTATAAGCCCTGGCAGAGACACAATTACTACACACTTTTCCCTTCTTCCAAAGGTTATAACAAGACGATTCTAAGTCTTCCACTTTATTTAATTTTAAATCTAATATTTGTTTTTTCATCGGATTTACCACTCTAACTACATCATAAAGTTTTTTAAATACTGACATAGTGCTGATTAACGCATCTATACTAATACTTTTATCCTCCATATTATCTTCTCCTAACCTAAAGATTAATTTTCCATATTAATGTCACATATCTTATATTATAGCATTAATTGTGTTTCATCGATAGATTACAAGAATAACCAGAGGTATATCTTATATCCCTAATTAATAATCTGTTTTATATACATTGATCTAGTAAAAATATAATAAATTACTTATTATATATCTTTATTATTAAATTCATAAACCCCTAAAAATATAAAAATTACAAACACAACAATACCAATAATATACATATATAACGGTGACTGAAATCCTATATTTGCTCCATAAAGAATTGCTCTTCCTGGATATATCCACGGAAACATGACCCAATACTTCGTATTATTGATGAGAACTGCTGGAACAGAAAATATTACTCCAATACCCAATGGAACCGCAATATTTGAAAATTTCATGCTTAAATAGTACTGCAAAGCTATAACAGGTAAAGCAGCTATAAAACACAGAACAGGTGAATATACTAAGTTCATTGGCATGCTTTGACCTCCTGGAGCTATAATTAACCCCGCTAAAATAACCAATGCCATAAATAAAATCAGATTTAAAAGCACTATAATACATCCTACAATCAACTTAGCCATAAATATGTCGCTTCTTTTAACCGGTAATGTTATTATTCTTTTAAAATTGTCTTCACTATTCTCTATCCTAACTAAGATAGCTATTATAATAGTAATAAACAAAGGTATAATGAACAGCCCATAAAACAGCGAACTTTGTGTATATATCTGCTGCCATACATTTTGGCCCTTTGATGTAAAAAGTTCTTTATATCTCAAAAAATTTGATAAACCCATAATTACGAAAAATATCGGCATAAACATTGCTATGCTAAGCATATTTGAATGTCTTAACTTTAGTAACTCTGCCTTGAAAGCCTTCTTCATTTTACCCCTCCTACTGAATATCCCTTTTATTAAATTCATAAACACCTATCAAAAACCACAATATTCCTAAAACTATTCCTGATACTCCAGCTGTAATTGCATCACTCATGTCTTCAAGTGGTAATACCCGTAAAAAACAAGCATAAGGAACTAAATTTCCTAATACCTTACTCTGAGCAAACAAGTAAGCTCCTACAGCCCCTGTAAATCCTACAGCAGCTGCTCCTAATGAGTTTTTAAAATAACAGCTTATAAACTGCTGAAAACTGACCACCCCTACAGCGCCTGCTATTTCAAACCACATATATCTTAATATAAGTGAAGAATTACCTTCTATATTAAATAGCTTTTTTACAATTATTAAAGCTATTCCATTCAAAGTTATCAATATTAATGCTGCTGCAAAGGTTATTAACCATTTTGACAAATAAATCTTACTTCTTTCAATGGGCCTTGATAATATTTGTTTCCATGTATTTTCACTATATTCTGTATAATTTATAATAACTGATACTGCAACGACTGCTAAATTAAAAAGCATAAACCATAAGGCAGCCATATGATTTTGATAAAATAAAACATCCATTTTGGTAAAGATTCCAACTTCACTTGCTTTCTTCATTTGAATACTTGAGATCAAATATTCATATCTTAAATAGAGATCTGCAAATAAAAGCATAAAGGATAGAATCGGTGTTAAAAATATGCCTTTCCATAGTACGGTTCTTTTATATTTTATTAAGTCTGATCTTAAAATTGCTGCAAAACTCATATAACTTCTCCTCCTTTAGTAAGGTCAAGAAATATCTCTTCAAGAGTTTTTTGTGTTTCAAAGAATTTAAATACTTTATTTCCTTTTAATATTAAGTGCTTCAATATTTCATCTGCTTCTATACCTTGTGTCTGTATAAAAATATCTTTGTTCTTTATTTTTGTTTTATATCCACAGCCATTTAAGGTCTCTAGAGCATGCTTTATGTCCTTTGTTCCTATACAAATTTCGCTTTTACTTCTTGAATGAAGTTCCTCAAGAGTACCTTGAAACAGCATATCACCTCTGTTTATAATTCCAATATCATCTGCTGTAAGTTCAATTTCGCTTAAGTTATGGCTTGATATAATTACTGTCATATTGTAAATTTTGGGCAGTTCCTTAATAAGTTCCCTTATCTCATGGATTCCCGATGGGTCCAGTCCATTAGTGGGCTCATCCAAAATTAAAAGCTCCGGTTTAGCTATAAGTGCCTGAGCAATTCCTAGTCTTTGTTTCATCCCTAATGAAAACTTCTTTACTTGTTTATCTTTCCATTCATTAAGTCTTACAATATCTAGAACATCATTAATATATTTATAATCAAGTTCTAGAAGTTTTGCTGTTACCTCTAAATTTTCATAGGCAGTTAAATTCCCATAATAAGATGGTGCTTCTACCATTGAACCTACTTTTTTCAAGATATCCATTCTATTTTCTTTAAAATTCTTTCCAAATATTTTAACCTGTCCTTTCGTAGGTCTTATAAGCCCTAAAAGCATTCTTATAGTTGTAGACTTACCTGCACCATTAGGACCTAAAAAGCCATATACTCGTCCTTTTTTCACTGTTAGATTTATACCCTTTACTGCTTTAAAGTTTTTAAATTCCTTTGTCAAATTCTTTGTTTCTATAATGATTTCTGACATGTTGTCCCTCCTTGCGTTAACTTATCTTATGTTTACATGATAATTATTCAAACTTAAATTATGTTTAACACAACCTTAAGAGAACCTTAAAATTACATTATTCTTAGAAAATGTTTATAAATAATGCTATAATTGTAATAAACTAAAGTTGTATTTATTGGGAGGTCTCTATGTACGATCAAGTTTTAGACAGAAAAATTCTTTTAATTGATGATGAAATTGAATTACTAAAACTTATGGAAACAGTTTTAATAAAGGAAGGCTTTAGAAGAATATTTAAAGCAAAAAATGGAATGGATGGAATAAAGTTATGTAAAACTGAAAAACCTGATATGGTAGTTCTAGATATAATGATGCCGGATATTGATGGCTTTGATGTATGTAAAAAGATTAGAGAGTTTTCTTTTGTTCCAGTCATATTTCTATCTGCGAAATGCGAAGATGTAGATAAAATTCTTGCGCTTGGACTTGGTGCAGACGATTATGTAACCAAGCCTTTTAGTCCTAAGGAAGTTGCTTTTAGAATTAAAGCTCATTTAAGAAGAAGTATATACATAAAAAAGGAGTTAACTATAAAAAAGGATCAAATATTTTTTGGTAATGTTGCTATTGATTTTCAAGGAGGAGATGTATTAAAAGATGATAAAAATATAGTACTTACTCCAAAAGAATATCATCTTCTATCTTATATGGCCCAAAATTCAAATCAAATATTGAGTAAACAGATGATATGCGATGAGGTTTGGGGCTCCAGTTATGAAGGATATGATAACACTATAATGGTTCACATAAGAAAACTCAGGGAAAAATTAGAGGAAGACCCCTCTGATCCTAAATATATAATCACTGTGAAGGGTTTGGGATATAAGCTTATTATTCCATAGCAGGATATAAAAATAAATGAAATTTATAAGTAAACTCAAGACTAATTGGACCATTACAAGAAAATTTTTAGCAACATTAATATTTATTATTATAATAGAATTAATTATTAATTTAATTCTTTTTAATACTACAATCATGTACACCAAAGAAAATTTATCAAATTTAGGTGCTGAAAATTTAACATTAGCTTTTTCAGATTACATAGACTTTAATAATAATTCCCCCTTTGTAAACGAAGATGGTAAACAAATAATATTGAAGAATAATGGATGGATTCAAATAATAGATGAAAACTTTAAGGAACTTTACTCCTTTCATAAACCCGCAGAAGTACCTATAAAATACAGTCCAATAGAAATAGCTCATTTCTATAAATATGATATAGCAAATTGTTCTATATTTATAAGTGAAAAAAAATATAATAATCAAAGTTATGCTTATATTATAGGTTTTCCTCTTGAAAAGGTAGCTAAACATACTGTTGTTTTTAATCCTTCAGCACTGAAAAGTTTCTTTTGTAGCGGAATTATTATTTTATTATGCGTAAATATAGTTATTGCAATAATTATATCTTATTTTTTATTTGGTAAAAGTATGGGCAAACCGCTGGAAAATATAATTAACGGAATAAATGAACTTTCTAGTGGCAACTATGAAACAAAATATTTAGAGAAAGGAGTGTATAAAAATGTATTCACTAATCTAAATAAGTTAGGTAAAACTCTTAAAGAAAACAAGACCAAAAGAGACGAATTAGAAAAAATGAGGGATACATGGATTTCTTCGATATCCCATGATGTGAAAACTCCTTTATCATCTATAAAAGGATATGCAGAACTTATGAAGGATTCTGATTATAGTTTTTCCAGTGAAGAAGTACAAGAATACTCAGATATAATATATAGTAAATCCTTATATATTCAAACGTTAGTAGAAGATTTAAATTTAACTTATAAACTAAAAAACAAGGTACTATCTTTAAGTAAACAAAAATCAAACCTTACTTTACTCTTACAAAATGTAATAATAGGAATTCTAAATCACCCTCTTTACTCAAATAGAAATATAAATTTTCACAGTGAATCTGAAGATATAAATGCATATATTGATGAAAAACTATTTAAAAGAGCGCTAGTGAATTTAATTTTTAATTCCTTAATTCATAATGATGAAAATGTTCAAGTTGATATTTCAATTTACAAAAAAGATAAAATATATATTGTAATAAGGGACAACGGTAAGGGAATATCAGAAGAAGACTTAGAGCATATTTTTGAGAGATATTATAGAGGAACAAACACTAACACATCTATTGAAGGTTCTGGCTTAGGGATGGCCATATCAAAACAGATAGTAGATGCCCATAATGGTAGTATATTTATAGAAAGTATTATAGGTGAAGGCACTACTATAAAGATAGCTTTAAATGATAAAATAACGATAAATTCTTCATCAATTTAACATTTTTTTCATGTTTTTGTACCCAAATATATGTTAATATATAAGTATAAAAATCAATACAAATAATATTTTACTTTTCCAAACAGGAGGAGATGACTTTAATGAAAAGCAAAAAAATAATGTCGATTATACTTTCAATTTCCCTAACTATTGGCGCTGCACTTGCCAATAATTATATAGTTAATGCTGCCAATTCATTACACGGCATTGTATTATCTAAACAGGGACTAAATGTTAGAAGTGAAGCTAATACAACTTCAAAAATTATAGGTACTTTAAAATTAGATGATAATATAGAAATATTAGAGACTCTAAATGATTGGTATAAAATAAAATTTGGTTCTTCTTATGGTTATGTATCTAAGCAATATATAAAATTGGATGAAAATACATCGACTAACAGTACTACATCTACTAACAGTACTACATCTACTAGTGGTACTACACCAACCAATGGCGATTCGGCTAATAGTTCTACAGGATCAAACTCTGTTTCTAGCAGCGGGAGTGATAATGCACCTGAATATAAAAACTTAGATGAGAGAAAAGATGTAGATAAACTTAAGCAATGGAAAATTACATTCAACAAAAGTATAAAAGATACTGATGGTAATAGAAATGAGTTTAAGATTGTAGATACTAAAGCAAATTTTGTTTCTACTAAGGTTCTTATAGACAATTCAACAGTAACAGTTATTCCATGGGATAGCGGCTATAATTATGAAGAAAGCTATAAGTTAATCATTGGAGACAATATAGAAGCTACTGATGGTACAAAAATAAAATATACTTCAACCATGCCTTTTACTGTTAAATCAAAAATAGCTTCTTTAGGACTGGGTAAAACCGAAACAGAACATATAAACAATGATAGGAGTTATGAATGGTATGTAAGTCAGGATAATAGTGGTAAATATTCAACTGTAAACTCTGGCCCTGCTTGTGTTGCCATGGCTATTAAATGGAAAACTTCTTCTTTAAGCAAGTCAGTAGAAGATATAAGAAATACATATGAGTTTAGTGGAGCCCCTTGGAACAATGATACTATTGTTGCTTACCTAAAAACTTCAAGCATAGATTACAATTACTGTAATGATATAACCGAAGATGCCCTAAAGAATCAAATTAGAAATGGAAATATACTCATAGTTACTCTTAATCCTCAATATATAAATTACAATAATAGTGCAGAATCCAAAGTAGGACGCTTCCATGCAGTTGATGGCTCATCGTATAGCATAATTATAAAAGGTTATGAAATAGTAGACGGTAAAACCTATTTCGAAATATATGATCCATTTAATAATAATATAAATTACCTTGATGGTTATCCAAGAGGAAAAAATGATTACTACTCCTCAAGTGAAATTTTAAATTCTCTTACTGCAGAAAGTGTACAACCTATTGTTATAAATAAATAGCAAAAGATAAGCTTACTTTAAGTGAGCTTATCTTTTATTTGCATATAGACACCCACGCTTAAAGCTTAACTTATAAAAAATATTTATCGGTAACAGTTAACACAAATTAAATATTTTTTAAATGAATTTTAGAAAACTATAAGCTAATTTTATTCCATAGTAAATGATTATACATCCACACACTATATTTATCTTTCTTAGGATTTTTTCATTAAAAATGCTTTTAAAAATAGAAAAAATTGTTGCGAGTGTAGTAAACCACATAAATGAGGCAGTACATACTCCCATAATAAAAAACTTTAAAGAATCTACAGGTAGCGATGCTCTAAAGCTTCCTAATAATAAAGACCCATCTATTATTGCTTGAGGATTAAACCAAGTTACTGTAAAACATGCTGCTATAATCTGATATAATGGTATATTTACTTCTAATTCATTTGACAACTTGGGCTTTGACTTTATAAGACCTATTCCTATATACAAAATGGCGATTGACCCCAAAAAAAGAATCAATAATTTTAAAAAATAAAACTTGTCCATCAGTATACCTATGCCAAAAAAACTTGCAATTGATAGAGTTATGTCAAAGAATATAGTTATAAATGCTACCTCATAGGCTCTTTTTTTACTCATTGCTACTGCTGTATTTATTACGTATAAATTTTGCATGCCTATAGGTGCAACATAGCTAAGTCCTAATATAAATCCCTGAATTAAATATTTTAACATAATTTATTTTCTCCTTTCATATAATCACTTGTAAGCTATAATAAAGATTATAATAGTAAATATAAATAATCTCTCCAACCAAGGTACTAGAAATTTACCAACCAAATTAATAACGTAAAAAACAACTGTTAAGCTTTAAAATCGCTTAACAGTTGTTTCTTGTTTTACTAAAGTTCTAATTATATCTGATAACCTTTTTAATCCAATGCTTAATTCACTAATCTCAGCATAAGAATAAGATATTCTTAAATTTTGGCTATTATAAAAATCGTATATATTTCCAGGATTAATGAGAATTTTTTCTTTTGCTGCTGCTAAAAATAATTTATTTAGAGATATATTGTATTTTAGTTTCAACCATATATAGAATCCACCTTTAGGTATATTCCATGTAGCTATATCTCTAAAACTCTCATTTAAAATTTCTAAGGTTTTATCCCTTCGGAATTTTAGTTGAATTCTTAATTTTTCAAGATGCTGAGTATATAAGCCGCTTCCAATCCATTCTGTAATCATAAGTTGTGATATTGAACTAGAGCCATAGTCTGTCTGCATTTTTATATCCGATAATCTTTCTATCACATGTTCAGGACCTGCAACCCATCCAATTCTGAACCCAGGTGCAAGAGATTTTGAAATGCTTCCTAAGTATAGCACATTTCCATTTTGATCTCTAGCTTTCAGAGGTGCTGGTGGAATTTCATCTATCCATAACTCTCTATAAACATCATCTTCAATAATAGGAATCCTACAGTATTTACAAGTATCTAAGAGTTCTATACGTCTATCCTCGGTCATTACGGCCCCTGTAGGATTATGAAAAGTTGGTATGGTATATAATATGGTATTAACCTTTTTACCAGCATTTCTTATTATTTCATTAGGAATTATACCTTTATTGTCCATTCTTAAGCCAACCAAATTCATTCCCAAAGATTGAAATATATGCAGAGACTTCAAATAAGATGGATTTTCCATAAGTATCTTAGAACCTGGTGGTAAGATTGATAAAGATATTAACTGAAGTGCCTGAAGTGCTCCCGAAACAATCAGTATTGAAGATGAAGATACTTCTATATTATAAGCTTTAAGATATTGACTTATAACTTTCCTTAGTTCTAGTAATCCTTTTGCCTCAAGATATCCTAAAGATTTAATTTTGTTTGAACATTTGTCTAAAATTTTATTCATCATATCTTGTGGAAATAACTCTGGCCCAGGCTCCCCAGTTCCTAGCCTAATTATATCCTTTTCATACTCCAGTTTATTTACCATTTGAATAGTTCGAAGATTAGGCTTATGTATACTTCCATCTATATAATTTTCCCAATTCAACTTTGAAGTTGAAGAAAGCAAGGACCAAGTATTATTTACTATTGTTGTTCCTCCTCCAGTTTTACCTTCAATAAATCCCCTGCTTTTTAACTCATCAAGTGCTTCAACTATAGTGCTTCTGTTTACTTCGAACATCTCTGACAGCTTCCTTTGTGGTGGAAGCTTAGTTCCTATTGCAAAATTTCCTGTTGATATTTCTTCTATTATATAATTTACAATTTGCTTATATAAAGGGATAGAAAAACTTTTATTGGGCTTCCAACTAATATCTATCACTGTACTTCCGCCTTTAAAATATATTTCAATTTAACTTAATTTATTCTACTTGTGTTATAAGCTTTTTCATTACGTCTCTTAATTTTAATTCTCCTATATCTTGATGTGCTACAGCTATAATTATCTTTACATTACTATCTGACTTATCCCATTTATAGGCTCTAATATCTAAAATAGATTCCTCTGGAAAATATTCTTCAAGATCAGTAGCAATTTCTTCTGCCAATGTCAAGTATTCTTCAAATAAATCATCTTCACTTAATTCCTTGAGATCAAATTCTTCTTCTATAAACTCATTTAAAATATCTATATCTACACTTAAATTGAAAGCTAATATGTCTTCTCTTTTTGATCCTTTACTCATATCTTTAACTACTTTAAATTCTGAATTCTTTTCAATTAATTCTTTTATGTCTTTGCTATCTATAATTTCATCATCAAATACTATATACATTTCTTCACTCCTTAAGCTTTTTTATTTAATTTAATATAGATTATACCATATAACTAATATAATAATACAGTTTGTATCTAAATCTATACTTAATAAAAATGTATACATTAAAATTAGTTTATCAATTTTTTAAAAAATTATTTCACAATTATGCAAATAATGCTAAAATTGAATAATAGTTTCATATTCAATTTCATACTATTATTTTTATATGGAGGTATATTTTATGACTAAAGAAGTGAATATTGATTGGAAAAACTTGGGATTTGATTATATTAAGACAGATTTACGTTATATCTCAAGATGGAAGGATGGAAAATGGGATGAAGGTCAGCTGGTTGAAGACAATATGATTACTATAAGCGAAGCTTCAACTTCCCTTCATTATGGTCAACAATGTTTTGAGGGTTTAAAAGCTTATCGTACAAAGGATGGAAGAATTCAGCTTTTTAGACCAGATAGAAATGCCGAACGTATGCAGGACAGCTGCAGACGTATATTGATGCCAGAGGTTTCTGTAGAAAAATTTATAGATGCATGTGTTAAAGTTGTTAAAGCAAATGAGCACTATGTGCCACCTTATGGTACTGGTGCAACTCTTTATCTTAGACCTTTCGTAATCGGCGTAGGTAACAATATTGGCGTTAAACCAGCTCCCGAATATATATTTTGTATATTCTGTATGCCTGTAGGACCATACTTTAAGGGCGGAATGATTCCTGTAAACTTTAATATAGCAGAATATGATCGTGCTGCTCCATACGGCACTGGTGCAGCAAAAGTTGGAGGCAACTACGCAGGAAGCCTCTATCCACATGAGTTAGCAGCAAAAAAAGGGTTTGCAGATTGTGTTTATCTTGATCCAGCTACTCATACTAAAATAGAAGAAGTAGGTGCAGCTAATTTCTTTGGAATAACAAAGGACGACAAATTCATTACTCCAAAGTCACCTTCTATTCTTCCAAGTGTAACCAAGTACTCATTATTACATATTGCAAAAGAATACTTAAAAATGGAGACAGAAGAAAGAGATGTCTTTATAGAAAATATAAATGAATTTAAAGAAGCTGGTGCTTGTGGAACTGCTGCAGTAATAACTCCAATTGGAGGCATAGAGTATAAAGGTAAACTTCATGTATTCCATAGCGAAACTGAAGTAGGACCTGTAACTAAAAAACTCTACGACACTCTTTATGGAATTCAATTCGGAGATGTAGAAGCTCCAGAGGGATGGATTGTAGAAGTTAAATAGTTCTTTATAAAAAGTAAAGCAGCCTATTAACAAAATACAAGAGTTAATAAGCTGCTTTGTTTTTTAATTATTTAACTACTAAACTACTTCTATTTAAATCATGATGTGCTTCAACAAATCTGACTGTTCCAGTTTTTGATCTCATTACAATAGAATGTGTTGCTGCCCAATCATTTTTTGAATATACAACTCCTCTTAAGAGATCACAATCAGTTATGCCTGTAGCTGCAAAGTATACATCATCGTTTTTTACTAAATCATCTATTAATAAAACCTTATCAACATCTTCTATGCCCATATCTTTGCATCTTTGCTTTTCTTCCTCTGTATGAGGCTCTAATTTAGCCTGCATTTCTCCTCCAAGACACTTTATTGCTGCTGCTGCAATAACTCCCTCTGGAGCTCCACCAGTTCCCATAAATATATCTATTCCTGTATTTTCAAATCCACAGGCAAGGATGGCTGCTACATCTCCCTCACCAAACAATTTTACCCTTGCTCCAACTTCTCTTGCAGCTTCAACAATGTAATCATGCCTTTCTCTCTCTTGAACAATAATAGTAAGTTCTTCAACCTCTTTATTTAAAGCTTTTGCAACATTCAATATATTATCTTTTGCTGACTTATTTATATCAATAGCTCCCTTAGCTCCTGGGCCTACTGCTATTTTTTTCATATACATATCCGGTGCGTGAAATAGACTTCCTTTAGGGCCCATAGCAACAACTGCAATTGCATTTGGTAATCCTTTAGCTATTAAAATTGTTCCGTCTAATGGGTCTACAGCTATATCCATTTCGGGCATATTTTTTTCTCCTATGCCAACATTTTGTCCTATATAAAGCATAGGTGCATTATCCATCTCACCTTCACCAATCACAACCGTACCCCTGACAGGCATCATTGCAAAGGCCTTCTCCATGCCATCCACTGCTGCTTGGTCTGCAGCTATCTTATCTCCTCTTCCCATAAATTTTGCAGAACAAAGTGCTGCAGCTTCGGTAACTCTTGCCAATCCCATTGCTATATCTGTGTTAAGCATACTATTATACCTCCTAATAATACAACATTTTTCATATTCCAACTAAATTTATTCAATTATTATAATTAATGCACATATAATACATATAATATTTAACTCACAGTTAAATATTATATCACATTAATTGAATAAGACAAGCCTAAATGAAGTATTATCACAGCAATATATGTAATAATTAATTGTAAACATTTATATAAGCATACTTTTGAATATATTTTATATTAATTATTTTTAATTATTATAATAAAATTATCTTTATAAACAAAAAAACTTTAGACATTATTCTTATATTTCCTTTTTTTTTCAATACACTTATATATCAATGTTTAGAGACATATTTTTCCTTTTTTCCACATTAACTCCACAAGTATTCCACATATAATCCACACCTTATCTACAGAACTATTGTTTATTTTTGTTATAATATGTATATACCTGACTAATGAAAGATGTGATTATCTTCATATAATCTGCTAAAATAGAATAGTAGCAAAAATAATATGTAAATACGGAGTAGATGATATGGATATAACGAGTAAATTGAAGGATTTAAAATCATTAGATATAGAAATAAATGAATTAAAAGAACTTCTTTATGTATTAATGAGCAAAAATGACCTTACAGATAAACACGTAGTTGAGTGTAGCCAAAGATTGGACGAGCTAATATTAGAATATCAAAAATTCAAGAATCTAATATAAGCTTATATACAACTTCCATTATAATTTGTTTTTAAGACATCAAATTATTTTTCGGTCACAAATAAAAAAAGCTAACATCATTAACATGCTAGCTTCTAATTTCAAATATCTCTATTTTTCTAACTCTTCTAAAACCTGATCTATGTCGATTTCTAATCCTCTTTTATAAAATACTGCTATAAATTCATTATAATTATAATTTTCCCTATCTATTTCATAGGATACAAATTGCGACTCTAAATCTAATTCTTCCATTGATTCTTCTATGATTTCTCCTACGTTGTCTATAGCCAATTCGTTTAGATATGGTAAAAAGAAATCATTATACCAGGTATCTCCTTCAGTTTCATCCTCACTTTCATCATCAGCATATGCCTTAGCCGCATTTATTTCATCTTCATCAAAATCAAAAGTGAATCTCAAAACAACAGCATTCCCCTTATATTCTAAATCTTCAATATCACTTAAACCATTTTCTTCTAAGTATTTTATTATTTCCTCTTTGTTCATTGATAGTCATCTCCTTATTTTCGTAATGTAATATAATATGCTTTGCTAAATAAATAGCAAATTTAGCACATCTTCTGCGTTTATGTTATTAATTATATTCTTTGTTATTAATTAAATATTTAAACAAAATTGAATTAAGATAATGTAATTATTTTAACATAATAGTGTAACTTTTACCAATATTTTTATATGCTATATGGGTATTTTTTTAAATTTTTTTATGTATATTTAATAAAAAATCTTTTACTAAATTAATATCAAAAAATTTCTTTTTTCTTTTGAAATTTTTTCATAATTTTGTACACTTTTTCTATAGTGGTTTTAAAAAGCACCCAATATACTTTATAATTTAAATCTAAATTGGGAACTTTAAATTTAAAGTATCTTTAAGATTATCTTGAAAATTTTTGCTGTTATTTTACTAACCTACCATTGTTATGTAACAAATTAGTACTTATTATTCATAAAAATGAATACATATAATTTTTGATAATCTTCAAAAAATACTGTATTTTTAAAAACTACTTTTTATTTTTTTTAATTGGTATATAATCAAGTATCGTACAAGATAATTCATATATGGAGGTAATTACAATGAACATTAGCTTAATTGGAGTGCCAATATTTTTTGGTTCAGATAAGAAGGGTGCTGAATTTGGACCAAGGAAACTTAGAGATAAAAATATAATATCAGTTTTAACACAAGATAATCATACCGTATATGATTGTGGAGATATTTACGTTGAAAATATACCAGAGGAAAAAAAGTATGATTTTCACCCAACTATGAAATATCTAAAACCAATAGTAGAAGTAAATACTAACTTAGCTCATCAAGTTTATAGTGCCCTTTGCTCAGGCTCTTTTCCCCTTATTATAGGTGGAGACCATTCAATAGGACTAGGAAGTTTATCTGGCACAAGTAAATTCTATGATGATATTGCAGTTATTTGGATTGATGCCCATGGAGATATAAATACTCATGAAACTTCAATGACGGGTAATGTTCATGGTATGCCTTTAGCTGCGGCTATGGGTTTAGGCTTTGAAGAATTAATAGATTTATATAACAAAGGTTGTAAAGTAAAACCTGAGAACATATTTATTATAGGTGCAAGAGATTTAGATTTAGGTGAAAAGGAACTAATTAAAACTCACAACCTAACAGTTTTCTCAACAGAAGATGTACAAAAAATTGGTGTTGAAAAAATAATGAAAATTATACATTCAAAACTTATTGATAGGGGAATAAAGGCAGTTCACTTAAGTTTTGATATTGATTGTCTAGACCCTAACTTTGTTCCAGGTACAGGTACTCCTGTTACTAGAGGAATGAATGTCATAGAAACTAAATATATGTTAAAATACTTAATGGAAACAAAACTCATTAAGTCGATGGACTTTGTCGAACTAAATCCTATCTTAGATAAGGATGATAAAACTGCTGATTTATGTATTGATCTGTTGTCTTGGACCTTTGGATTTTTACACTAAAAACATATTTGCAGTATGGCGAAACAACGCCAAAAGGTGATGAATTGTCTAAGTAATTTGAAAGTATAGGTCAATTTTTCAGTTTGGAACCCTATATAGGATTCAAGACCAGAAAATTAACTTATACGCAGGGATATGTTTCCAAAGCTGAAAGCACATATAAAAACTTTTTAGTCAACCTTAGCTCAGTATTTTAGAAAATCTTAGAGTCTTTTATATG
>NZ_JAEEGC010000167.1 GCF_019207025.1 Clostridium thailandense
TAATAAAAATTATTGCTGCGCATAATTTTTATATTGCGAATCTAAGTATATATCGTTGATTATAATATTCCTATAAAGTATAATAATTCTTGGAAATTGTAATAACTATAAAGTGAGGGAAACTAAATGAGTAAAGATATAAAAATACTTTCTATAGAAAGCAGCTGTGATGAGACTTCAGCTGCAGTAGTGGTTAATGGTAGAGAAGTGTTATCAAATATAATATCATCGCAAATAGATATACATACTAAATTTGGAGGTGTGGTTCCAGAGGTTGCTTCGAGAAAGCACGTGGAAGTTATATCAGTTGTTGTAGAAGAGGCGTTAGAGAAAGCAGGAGTGACTTTAGACGATATAGATGCTATAGGAGTAACTTATGGACCAGGACTTGTTGGTGCATTACTAGTTGGACTACAATATGCAAAAGCATTAGCTTATGCTAAAGGCAAACCATTAATAGGTGTTAATCATATAGAGGGGCATATAAGTGCTAATTTTATTCAACATAAAGATTTAAAACCACCTTTTGTATGCCTTGTAGTATCAGGAGGACATACTTTTATCGTATATATGAAGGATTATGGTGAATTTGAGGTAATGGGGCAAACAAGAGATGATGCTGCTGGTGAGGCTTATGATAAGGTGGCTAGAGCAATAGGACTTGGATATCCTGGAGGCCCTAAGGTTGATAAGTTATCGAAAGAAGGAAATCCTGAAGCCATAAAATTTCCAAGAGCAAATTTCCATGATGATAAATCTTTAGATTTTTCTTTTAGTGGAGTTAAATCTGCTGTATTAAATTACTTAAATCAAATGGAAATGAAAAAGGAAGAAATAAATAGGGCAGATGTAGCTGCATCTTTTCAAAAAGCGGTAGTAGATTTCTTAGTTGACAATACTATAAAAGCCTGCAAATTAAAGGGTGTTAACAAAGTGGCAGTAGCTGGTGGTGTTGCCGCAAACAGCTGCCTCAGGGAAACTTTGATTAGTGTGGGCAAAAAAAATGATATAGAAGTATTATTTCCTGAATTAATATTGTGCACAGATAATGCGGCTATGATAGGAAGTGCTGCTTATTTTGAATATGTTAAAGGAAATACAGCGCCATTAACATTAAATGCTATACCAAACTTAAAATTAGGCCAGAGGTAATTTAAAATTAACAATAATTTTACATAATCCAGTATTGGTAAAATTCTTACTGCAAAACTGTTATCTATATAGATAATGGTTTTCTTATTTGAAGAAAATTAAAGTGGATATGGGCAACTGATAGCTCATGGATAATATTTATTTCTAAAACAATTAATAAAATACAGTAGTAAAGATAAACTATTTGTAAAGCATTTAATAATTTCGAAAACGTTTTAGTGAACCGGTAAAATATTTATACAGTAGGAAGTAAAAGAATATGCCATGTATGTTGTATACTATATAATATATAACATACTCTATTTACAAAATAAAGCATATGCTATATAATAATAAGAGGATTAATTTGCTTTTAAAAAATTGAAAAAAATTCATAGTTAATTTTATCTAAAACATATTGACATTCATCATGTTAGGTTTATCAACATGTTATAGTGGAAAATTGAATTTTGAAAAAATTTGCATTAAGATAAAATGCAAGTAAAAATATTTTACTATTGCAATTGAAATAATCTTGATGCTTATATATAATATTATTATCGCGTTAAATATTTATAATAGGTATATTAATAAATATGCAATAAATATTATTTTTATAAAAAGGGGCTGAGGTTGTTGGTTAAAAAATTTAAGAGAGTTCTTGTAGCTAATAGAGGTGAAATTGCAATAAGAATTTTTAGAGCTTGTCAAGAACTTGGAATAAGAACAGTTGCAATTTATTCAGATGAGGATAAGCGTTCTTTATTTAGAACAAAAGCCGATGAGGCTTATTTAATTGGAAAAAATAAAGGTCCAGTTGAAGCATATTTAAACATTGATGAAATAATAAATCTTGCACTTAAAAAAGGTGTTGATGCAATACATCCTGGATATGGATTTTTGTCAGAAAACCCTGAATTTGCAAGAAAGTGTGAAAAAGCTGGTATCGAATTTATAGGACCAACTGCAGATATGATGGAAAAACTTGGAGATAAGATAAAATCCAAGATTGTAGCTAAAGGTGCAGGTGTCGCAACTATTCCAGGTGTAGAAAAACCTATTCAATCAGAAGAAGAAGCATTGGTATTCGCTAATATGTGTGGATATCCAGTTATGGTAAAGGCTGCTGCCGGCGGTGGCGGAAGAGGTATGAGAATAGTTGAAAAGGAAGATGATCTTATTGCCTCATATAGAAGTGCCAAAAATGAGGCCAAAAAAGCTTTTGGTATAGATGATATATTTATAGAAAAATATCTTCAAAGTCCAAAACACATAGAAGTTCAAGTACTTGGAGATAAACATGGCAATATACTACACTTATACGAAAGAGACTGCTCTATTCAAAGAAGACATCAAAAAGTTATAGAAATTACTCCAGCTGTATCTCTTACAGAGGAAAAAAGAAATGAAATATGTGAGGATGCATTAAAAATAGCTAGATCTGTTGGATATAGAAGTGCAGGAACGCTAGAATTTCTTGTAGATAAAAAAGGAGATCATTACTTTATAGAAATGAATCCAAGAATTCAAGTTGAACATACTGTAACAGAAATGACTACAGGAATAGATATTGTTCAAAGCCAGATATTAATAGCTGAAGGATATGAATTAGCATCAAAGGAGCTAGGAATTGGTTCACAAGAAAATATAAAGCCTAGAGGATATGCTATTCAATGTAGAATAACTACAGAAGACCCTTCAAATAATTTTGCACCAGATACAGGAAGAATTGATGTATATAGAACTGGTTCTGGTTTTGGTATAAGACTAGATGGTGGAAATGGATTTACTGGAGCTGTTATAAGTCCTTACTATGATAGCCTTCTAGTTAAGACTACATCTTGGTCAAGAACTTTTCCAGATGCAATAAGAAAGTCTATACGTTCTGTAAAAGAAACAACAATATCAGGAGTTAAAACAAACGTTGACTTTTTAATAAATGTTTTAAATCATGAGCAATTTGCGAAGGGTGAATGTGACACTAATTTTATTGCAAACAACCCAGAGCTATTTGATATATCACCAACAGCAGATGAGGAATTAAGACTTCTTAAGTTTATTGGAGAAAAGGTTGTTAATGAGACTCGTGGACAAAAAACAGAGTTTGATGTTCCGGTAGTTCCAAAAATAACTCTTAATGAACCTCTTAAAGGTACAAAGCAAATATTAGATGCAGAAGGACCAGAAGGATTAGTAAAATGGATTAAATCACAAAATAAATTATTACTAACAGATACTACAATGAGAGATGCTCAGCAATCATTAATGGCAACAAGAATAAGAACAAGAGATATGCTTAAGATTGCGAAAGCTCAAGCCGCTCTTGGAAAAGATTTGTTCTCCGTAGAAATGTGGGGTGGAGCAACTTTTGACGTTGCATATAGATTTTTAAAAGAGTCACCATGGGAAAGACTCCAAGAATTAAGAACTAGAATGCCTAATGTATTATTACAGATGCTTATAAGAGGAGCTAATGCAGTAGGATATAAAAATTATCCAGACAATGTAATAAGAGAATTTATAAAAGAATCTGCACAGTCAGGAATAGATGTATTTAGAATATTTGACTCCTTGAATTGGTTAAAAGGAATGGAAGTAGCTATAGATGAAGTAATAAATCAGGGTAAAGTTGCAGAAGCTTGTATGTGTTATACAGGAGATATATTAAACACAGACAGGGATAAGTATACTTTGGAATACTATATAAATATGGCTAAAGAAATCGAAAAGACGGGTGCACATATTCTTGGAATAAAGGATATGTCAGCATTATTAAAGCCATATGCAGCACTTAAACTTATAAGAGCATTGAAAAATGAAATATCTATTCCAATACACCTTCATACTCATGATACTACAGGAAATGGTGTTGCGACAGTTCTTATGGCTGCACATGCTGGAGTAGATATCGTTGATACAGCCTTTAATAGTATGTCAGGATTAACTAGCCAACCAGCATTAAACTCTGTAGTAGCAGCGCTTCAAAATACAGAGAGAGATACTTATATAGACTCAGATGATATACAAAAATTATCAGATTACTGGAGTGCAGTAAGACCAGTTTATAGTCAATTTGAATCAGGATTAAAAACAGGTAGTGCTGAGATATACAAATATGAAATTCCAGGTGGACAATATTCAAATCTTAAACAACAGGTGGAAAGCTTTGGCTTAGGACATAGATATGATGACATAAAGGAAATGTATAGACAAGTAAACAATATGGTAGGAGATATAATTAAGGTTACACCATCTTCTAAAATGGTAGGAGACTTAGCTATATTCATGGTACAAAGCGATTTAACTCCAGAGAATATATATGAAAAGGCAAAGAATATGACATTCCCAGATTCAATTGTGTCATATTTCAAGGGAATGATGGGTCAGCCTATGGGTGGATTCCCACAAGATCTACAGAAACTAGTATTAAAGGGAGAAGCTCCTATTACATGTAGACCAGGAGAATTACTTCCATCTGAAGACTTTGATAAGATAGAAAAGTATTTAGCTGATGAACTTAAGCTTGAGCCTACTAAAAAGGATGTAATAAGTTATGCTTTATATCCAGATGTATTTGAGGGATATGTAAAATATATTAACGAATATGGTGACTTAAGTCGTATGGGAAGTGATGTATTTTTCCATGGACTATACGAAGGAGAAACTTGTGAAATAGAAATAGCTGATGGAAAGACATTTATTGTTCAAATGCTTGAAATAGGTAAGTTTGATTCACAGGGATATAGAACAGTTGTGTTTGAAGTTAACGGCAATAGAAGAGAAGTAAGAATAAAAGACAAAGTTAGTGTTTCTACAGGTGCTGTTTATGAGGAAGCAATAACTATGGCAGATCCTGATAATCATATGGAAATAGGAGCAAGTATTCCAGGTAACATAATAAAGGTGCTTGTAAAAGAAGGGGATACTGTAAAAGAAGGAGATAGCTTAATAGTAATTGAAGCAATGAAAATGGAAACTAATATAATTGCCACAGTTCCGGGAATAGTTGAATCAGTATTTGCAAAAGAAGGAAAACAAGCTAAGTCAGGAGAACTTTTAATCAAGCTAAAATAAGAATTTTAATAAAAAACTCTACCTAGTGTTAAGGTAGAGTTTTTTGCTAAGTTTTATGTATAATCTATATAAAGTGAATTTTATTTATTATAGAAGTGGAGGATATATTATGAATTTAGAAAAAGTTATTAAGGATAACATAGAAGAACTAATACAGTTAAGAAAAAAGCTTGGTGATAATGCTGAATTATCATTTAATGAGTTTAAAACTTCAGATATAATAGAAAATTATTTAAAAGAGTTAAATATTAGTACAGGAAAACTATTTAATACTGGTGTGGTTGGAATACTAAATAAATCAGATAGCTGTATAGCTATAAGAGCAGATATGGATGCTCTACCAGTAAATGGTGTTACACATGCCTGTGGTCATGACTATCACATGACTGTAGCATTGGGATGTGCATTAATATTAAAGAAACTAGGTTTTAAAAAGTGCATAAAGTTTATATTTCAACCAGGAGAAGAGGATACCGGCGGTGCAGCACCTATGATTAAGGAAGGAGTACTAAAAAATCCTGATGTAAAATATATTGTTGGATTTCATGTATGGCCTAATCTAGAAGTTGGAAAAATTGAAGTTGCATCTGGACCTTCTATGGGCTCAGTAGATGATTTTTATGTGACTTTTAAGGGAAAAGGTGGGCATGCAGCTATGCCTCATTTATGCAAAAACCCTTTATATCCATCAATAGACTTTATACAAAGCATTAACAATAAAATCCATATGGAAAATGATCCTTTAAATTCATGTGTGTTGACATTTTCATCGATGAATGCTGGGACTGCACCTAATGTAATTGCAGATTGTGCTAAGTTATCCGGAACTTTTAGAACTTTTGATAATGAATTAAGAAAAAAAATAAAAGAGGATATCAAAAATATATCAAAACTTTCTGCAGAAAAGTATAATTGTGAAGTTGATGTGAAAATTAAAGATGGATATCCACCTTTGGTAAGTGATAAAGCATTAACAGATAAATTTATTAATGCTACTAAAAAAACACTTGGAGAGGAAAATGTTTTATCGCTGGAAAAAACTTTTGCTGCAGAAGATTTTGCTTTCTTTGCAGAGGAAGTACCTTCTGTTCATTTTCGCTTAGGGATATGTGATGAAATAAAAGGAAAGAAGCCTTTGCACGCTACTGGTTTTGATGCTGCAGATGAAGCTTTATATTACGGAATTTATGCTACAGTAAACTTTATATTGTCAATGGAAAATGAAATTTAAATATATAGAAGTACGACTGAAAGTTGAGTTGTTTTGCGGTACATAATATAGGTACCTATGGCCGAAAGTAGGCTTACACTCCGGGATATGTTTCCAAACTTTGGCGCCATAAAAACTTTTTATCAATCTAAAGCTCAGTATTTTGAAAATCTAAGAACCTATGATAAACTCGTACCTCAAACATATCAAAGGTACTAAAATTTTCTAAAATACTTCGCTAAGATTGATTAAAAAGTTTTTATATGTGCCTTCAGCTTTGGAAACACATCCCTGCGTGTAAGCCTACTTTCTAGTACAGGTCTTCATATATTAGCCTCTCTGAATAACTCAACTTTCCAGATTTTTCTCTATATTGAATAATAGGGTTATATAAAATAAATTACATATAACAAATAGAAGGGATAAAATTATTTATATTAACAATAATAAGTATATATTGAAAACTATTTATTGGATAAATATTGTACATAATGTAAAATTAATTAAGTAAGGATAATTATGAAGAATATATAATAACCTGAAAGGAGAAATAAAAGCTATGGAATTAGAATTAAATAAAGTTTATCATGGTTTTAAACTACTTGAAACAAAAGATATTAATGAAATTAATTCAACCGGTATGGTATTTGAGCATGAGAAAAGTGGGGCTAGATTATTCTATTTAAAAAATGATGATGACAACAAAGTCTTTGCAGTAAGTTTTAGGACACCACCAGAGGATAGCACAGGTTTACCTCATATATTGGAGCACTCTGTACTATGTGGATCAAGAAAGTTTCCATTGAAAGAGCCCTTTGTGGAGCTAGTAAAAGGATCATTAAACACATTTTTAAATGCATTTACGTTTCCGGATAAGACTATGTATCCTGTGGCAAGTACTAATAATAAAGACTTTTTGAATTTAATGGATGTTTATCTAGATGCGGCTTTTTACCCTAATATTTATAAATATCCTGAAATTATGATGCAGGAAGGATGGCATTATGAGATAGAAGATAAGGATTCGGAGATTAACTACAAAGGCGTTGTTTACAACGAAATGAAGGGAGCTTTTTCATCACCTGAATCTATACTTTTTCGTAAAATTTCGGAATCGCTTTTTCCAGATACTCAATATGGAGTTGAGTCTGGTGGAGATCCTGATGTGATACCAGAGTTAACACAAAAGCAGTTTTTGAATTTTCATAAAAAATATTATCATCCATCTAATAGTTATATGTATTTATACGGCGATATGGATATAGTCGAAAAGTTGAAATTTATAAATGAAGAGTACTTAAAGGATTTTGACAAAATAGATGTTGACTCACAATTATTAATGCAAAATTCTTTTGATAAACAAAAAGAAACTGTCATAGAGTATCCTATATCTAATAATGAAAAAGAAGAGGATAAAACTTTTCTAAGCATGAATTTTGCAGTAGGAAAGGCTACAAATGATGAATTATACCTAGCTTTTGATATTCTTGAGCATTTATTATTAGAAACACCATCTTCACCATTAAAGAAAGCACTTATAGATGCTAATATAGGAAAAGATGTTTTTGGATCCTTTGAAGCTAGTATGCTTCAACCTATGTTCAGCATAGTGGTTAAAAATTCTAATGAAAGTGAAAAAGAAAGATTCAAAGATATAGTTATAAAAACCTTAAGAGGTTTAGTCGAAAAAGGAATTGATAAAAAACTTATAGAGGCTTCGATTAATATAAGAGAGTTTCAATTAAGAGAAGCAGATTATCATGGATATCCTAAGGGACTGATATATGGAATGAAATCAATGGATAGTTGGTTGTATGACGAGAATCCATGGATACATTTAACTTATGAAGATACATTAAAAAAGATAAAATCAGCTTTAGAAACTAATTACTTTGAAGAATTAATAGATAAATATATTCTTAAAAATAACCATAGTTCAGTACTTATAGTGAAACCAGCTAAAGGATTAGCGGAGAAAAAAGAAGCTGATATCAAGAAAAAATTACAAGAGTTTAAGCAGAAGCTTTCAAAAGAAGAAATAGAAGAACTTGTGAAAAACACATTAAAATTAAAAGAAAGACAAACAACAGCTGATTCGCCTGAAGACCTGAAGAAAATTCCTTTATTAGCTATAGAAGATATAGAACCTAATGCTAAGGAACTACCTTTGGTAGAGAAGGAAGAGCAAGGAATAAAGGTGTTACACCATCCAGTATTTACAAATGGAATTTCATATATAAATATGTATTTTGGTACAGAAGGTGTAAGAGAAGAGTTTATACCTTACATATCATTGCTTACTACTATACTTGGCAAGGTAAGTACTGATAATTATTCGTATGAAGACCTTGCTAAAGAAATTAATATAAATACAGGTGGAATAAGAAACGGTGCTCAAGCATATTCGGAAAAATGGAGTGATGAGAAGCTTCATCCTAAGTTTGTTGTAAAAGCTAAGTCTCTTGTAAGCAATATGAAAAAGTTAGTAGAACTACTAGGTGAAATAGTAGGGCATACTAAATTTGATGATCATAAGCGTTTAAAGGAAATAATACAAGAAACCAAATCTCGATTGGAGATGATAATCTTTGATAGAGGTCATGTGTTTGCAGCGAATCATATACTCTCATATTTTTCACCGGCTGGAAAGTATGAAGATATGCTCGGCGGCTTGACATTCTATAATTTTATAGTAGATTTAGAAAATAACTTTGAAAGTAAAGCTAAAGAAATCAGTGAAAACTTAAAACATGTATCAGAAATTATTTTTAATAAAAATAATTTACTGGTAAGTGTTACGCTGGAGGACACTGATTATGATGAGTTTAAGAAAAACTTTGATTTATTTTACACAAATTTAAAAAGTAATAGAGTAAGTGTAGAAGCATATGATTTTAAAGTCGAACAAAAAAACGAAGGTTTAATGACTTCTGGAAAAGTGCAATATGTTGCAAAAGCTTATAACTTTGCTAAACTTGGCTATTCATATAGCGGAAGCCTTCAAGTTCTTAAGACTATAGCAAACTATGACTATTTATGGAATAGAGTAAGAGTTCAGGGTGGAGCTTATGGAAGCTTTTCTGCATTCCAAAGAAATGGAAATATGTTTTTCACATCATATCGTGACCCAAATTTAAAAGAGACCTTAAAGGTTTATGATGGAGCAGGAGAATTTTTTAAGAATTTTGATACTGATGACAGGCAGATGACTAAATACATTATAGGAACGGTATCAGATTTGGATTTTCCTTTAACACCTTCGATGAAGGGAGATAGAGCTGCAGATAATTATATTAAAAAGTTAAACTATGACGATATACAAAAGGAAAGAAAAGAAATTTTAAATACTAAAGTTGAACATATAAGAAAGTTTGGTGATCTAATTTCTGATGTTATGAAGCAGAACTTCATTTGTGTACTAGGAAATGAAGAAAAGATAACAGAAAATAAGAACATATTTAATAGCACAATAAATTTGTTTGAGTAATCAAAAATCCACAATGTGAATAGTTTAAGTATTCACATTGTGGATTTAATTTTTATTTATTATACTGTTTCGTCATGAGATTGCTTGAAAATATCAAAGTCTTTTACCCATACCCTTATACTTTCAACTAATATAATTACTACAAGTATAACAAGAATCAATGACATAATTGCTAATAACATTTTTCCTTGAGGTAAATAGTTACCAAAAATATTTTGAAGAGCAGCATCTAAAGTTATAACTGCCATAAGCACCATTGGTATAGCTGTGATTAAAGCATATTTGTGTTTACCCTTCTTAAGTATTACTGTGGTACCTACTGCAAAGGCTATAACTGCCAGCATTTGATTTGCAGTACCAAATAAAGGCCATATTGTAGATACGTTACCTGTATATAATAAATAACCCCAGCTAAGTGATATTATAGCACTAAAGAATATCATGTTGAATACTGAATCCTTATTTTCAAAAGGTTTATGGAATTTTCCACATAAATCTTGAAGAAGATATCTGCCTATTCTTGTACCAGCATCTATTGTAGTTAAGATAAATAATGCCTCAAACATTATACAGAAATGATACCAGTAAGACATTAAACTCTCAAGTCCAGGTATCTTATAGAATACATAAGACATACCTACTGCAAGTGATACAGAACCACCAGGTCTTCCGGCTAAATTTTCACCAACCATTTGTGAAAGCATAGGAAGTTCTTTAGGAATCATATGAAGTTTTGCAAATACTGCAGGTGCTGAATTTATAGCAAAATAATCTGCAGTTGGAAGACAAGTAGCTGCTATTAATGCTGTTATTGCAACAAATGACTCTAGAAGCATTGCGCCAAAACCTATAGGAAGTATATCTTTTTCACTAGCTATAAGTTTAGGAGTTGTACCTGAACTTACAAGTGCATGGAATCCGGATAAAGCGCCACAAGCTATAGTAATAAATATGAATGGGAATACTTTACCTGGAACTACAGGTCCGCCGCCGTGTATAAACTGTGTAATAGCTGGCATTTGTATAGCTGGTCTAACTATTATTATACCAACAGCAAGAGCACCTATAACACCGAGCTTCATGTATGTGCTAAGATAGTCTCTAGGAAGTAGTAAAAGCCATACTGGAAGTGCAGCCGCGCAGAATCCATAAATAGCAAGGATAAGAGACAGTTGTTTTGCATTAAATGTTAAATAAGGAGCTAATGCTGTATGTTGGATAGTTGGTCCAAGTACAACACCTACTACTATAAGAGCCATACCTATTACAGTAGCTTCACCTATTTTACCAGGTCTTAAGAATTTTAAGTATAAACCGATTAATATGGCAACAGGTATAGTGAATCCAACTGTGAAAGTACCCCATGGACTGTTAAATAGTGAACTAACAACAGGTAATCCAAGTCCAGCCATAGCTATTATTAATATAAATAATACAGCTATGGAAGTAACAAATCCCATTCTAGTTCCAAGGTCTGTTCTAGCGATTTCAGCAATGGATTGTCCATCGTGTCTAACAGAAGCGAAAAGGAGTACCATATCGTGTACAGCACCTGCAAATATACCACCGATTAAAATCCAAAGAGTACCTGGAAGATAACCATATTGTGCGGCAAGAACAGGTCCAATAAGTGGTCCAGCACCTGCGATTGCTGCAAAGTGATGCCCCATTAATACCCACTTATTTGTAGGAACATAGTCATGTCCATCTTCATGAATTTTTGAAGGAACCTCTCTGGTTTCATCAACAACTAATACTTTTGCTGCAATAAATGCGCCATACACTCTGTAGGCTAAAATTAAAACGATTGCAGATATGATGACGAGTACTATTGAGTTCATAAAAAAACCCCCTTAAAATATAATATTATTAAAGTATATCAAACTAAAATTTTAATTGTTTTATTTAAAAATTTTAGTTGATACATTTTAATAATATTATATAAATTGTGACAATTGAATTAGTATTTCCTGAATGGACAAAAACTCAAGTTAATTGGAAGTTTTATTGGGGTGAACAGCAAGGGTAATATCTGAATTTTAGGGTTTGGATATTCACATTTGATTAATTATGACGATTGTATACAATTGATAAGTTTCAATATATGAATAAGATAAAAATCGACATTGAATACTACAATTTTAAGTGTGATAATTAGTGTATTGACATTAAATTCACATTGTTTCGATAAAAATGTTCAAATATTTCAATTTTGATATATAATATATATTGAGGGGAGGGGTAAAATGATATATATACAACTATTAGAGCGGATGGCTTTAATTGCACTTGCAGCGTATATATATAACCAGTCTCATATATTTAAAAGTTTAATAAAAGATGAATTGAAAATCAGAGACAAAATAGATATGATTATTTTTTTTAGCGGACTATCTATCATAGGAACATATACAGGTATAAATTTAGATCCATATGCTATAGCTAATACCAGATCTATAGGAGCTATAGTAGCGGGTTATGTGGGAGGACCTGTTGTAGGAATAATTGTAGGAATAATTGCAGGAACTCATAGATATTTTTTAGGAGGATTTACAGCACTAGCTTGTGGAATTTCTACAGTAGTGGAGGGGATTATGGGAATATTAGCGAGAAGATATTCTAAAGATGGAGCCTTTAGTGGGAAAAATGCGTTTATAGGAGCTGTAATAGCTGAAAGTCTTCAGATGGTAATATTGCTGATTTTTGCAAGGCCATTCTCAAACGCAGTACAGTTAGTAAAGTTTATAGCGTTACCTATGATAACTATTAATTCTTTTGGAGTAGTAATCTTTATAAATATAATACAAAATGCTAGGAACGAGTATAATAGAATTGGGGCTATGAAAGCTCAAGAGGTATTGAATATAGCTAAAAGAACAATGGGACATATGAGAAAAGGATTAAATGAAGAGACTGCGAAAAACGTAGCAGAAATTATATGTGAAATATCTAATATAAAAGGTGTTTTTATAGGAGATAAAAAGGAACTACTAACCTATTGCGGAGAGAAAATTGAAGAAGATAAATTAAAAAATAAATTAGGAATATATTATAATAATCCAGATTATTCTATTGTCAAATTTTTCAGTGATAATAAGCCAGTATTTTTTGTTTGTGTTCCTTTTTTAATATCAAGGGGAGGCTTTGAAGGGGTATTAGGTCTAAAAGTGAAATCAGAAAGAAATATAGATTCCTACTTTTGGCAGTTTGCAAAGGAATTAAGTGATTTGTTATCCACGCAAATAGAACTATATAAATTAAATAAGTTGGCAGAAGAAGCTTCAAAAGCAGAATTTAAGGCCTTAAGGGCACAAATAGAACCTCATTTTCTGTTTAATACACTAAATACTATTTCTTCATTTTGCAGGACAAACCCTACAAGAGCAAAAGAACTTATTATTAATCTTTCCAATTATTTCAGACAAACGTTAAAGCGAGTGGATAAATTTACTTCTTTAAAGGATGAACTTGAATTCTTGCAATCATATTTAGTTATTGAAAAAGCAAGGTTTGGAGAAAGATTAGAACTTGTAATTGATATACCAGAAGATATGATGAATACAAAAATGCCGGCATTTATACTTCAACCCATTATAGAAAATTCAATTAAACATGGTATATTGCCTAAGCCCTTAGGTGGAACCGTAACTGTTAAAGCATTTTATCAAGAAGATGAGGTGAAATTTTCTATAGAGGATACAGGGGTTGGGATGAAAGAAGAAAAACTTAGAGAAGTTGTCACTAAATGGCCTGGGATTGGTTTGAAAAATGTGAATGAGAGGCTAAAGCTGTTGTATGGTGAAAACTATGGATTGGATATAAGTACCGAGCTTAATTGTGGTACAAAGGTTATGTTTTTAGTACCGAGAGGGGGATAGGTAATTAATGGATAAGTTAATATGTATTATAGTTGAAGATGAATTGCCAGCTGCTGAAGAGCTTAAATATATATTATCTCAAAATGATTCGATATATGTGGAAAAAATGGCTCGAGATGGTGAAAGTGGTATAAAAATCATAAAAGATATACATCCACAGGCTGTGTTCATGGATATAAATATGCCAGTAAAAAACGGAATAGAATTAGCTAAGGAAGTAAAAGAATTTGATAATGATATAGATGTAATATTTATTACAGCGTATGAAGAGCATGCTATAGAGGCATTTGAAGTAAATGCCTTAGACTATGTCTTGAAACCTTTTGATGAAAAAAGAATATATATTACTATTGAAAGGCTGCTTGATAAGTGGAAAAATGTAAATACAGAAGAAAAACTACCAGATATTATAAATGAAATAATGAATAAAATAGATAAGGCTGAAAATTCGACAAAGAAAATTCCTTGTGAGAAAAATGGAAAAATTATATTAGTAGATTTAAAAGATATCTACTTTTGTTATATAAGAGGAGAGAAAACTTATGTTAAAACTAAAGACGATAGTTATTTAGTAGGATGTACTTTGTGTCAAATAGAGAAAAAAACAAAGTTTTTTAGAGCCCATAGAAGTTATCTTGTTAACATAGATAATATTAAGGAATTATATTCTTGGTTTAATGGAACTTATAAACTTGTAATGGATGATGTTGAAAAATCAGAATTACCTATAAGTAGAAATAATGTTAAAAAATTAAAAGAGTTATTTGGAATTTAAGCATTTTATATAATTAGATTTTCGTATAGGAGGAGTAATATTATTATGATGCAGTTATTTTCAGACAGATTATTGCTGAATATTGATAAAATAGATAACCAACATAAGATGATTTTTGAGGTTATTGGAAAATTTCAAGATGCTTGTAGTGAAGGTAGATCAATTGAAATAATAAGAGAATTAATTGATGCATTAAAAACACATACTAAGGATAACTTTAAGCAAGAAGAAGAATATATGACTAAATATAACTATCCAGAGTATGATAAGCATAAAGAATCACATAATATATTTATGCGGAAAATTAATTTATTAGATAATACAATTACTGGTAATCATATTTCATTGGCTAAGCTTGTGGAAATAAATGAATTTTTTTCTGAAGGATTTGTTACACATATATCAGAGGTAGATGGTAAACTTGGAGAATTTTTGAAAGATAAGTTATAGTAATATAATTGCCCATATGAAAATTAGAAGGGATGATTTATGAATTTAAAAAGTAAGTCTATTAAGTTGAAATTGCTTATGTATTTTATAGTAGTTTCTGTAATTCTACTTTTATCCATAGGATTATTATTTTTTAAGAGTAATAAAACTGCTGTAAAAGATTCTAAGAAAAAAGAGCTTAAGACTCTAGGGGAAGAAACCGGAAATAAAGTCGAGAGGTTTTTATTTGAGCGATATGGAGACATAGAAGTAATGTCAGCGTCACCAGTATTGACGAGAGAAGATTTTAGTGATAATACCAAGCTTGAATATATAAAAAGCATACGAAATGCATATAAGACTTATGATTATATTTTAACAACGGATGAAGATGGAAAGATTAAAGTTGCTTCAGGGGATGTGAATGGGGATCAAAATTATAAAAAGTGGATTAATTATGTTCTGAAAGGTAAGATATTTATATCAGACTTTATTTATTTGCCTGAACGTAAAAGTTATGTAATTTACTTATTGGCACCTTTAACGAATAGTAAGGGTGCTATAAACGGTGTAGTTGTGGAAAGAGTAAATTTCGAATCAATAGGTAATATTGTTGAAAATGTAAAACTTGATAACTCAGGCTATGCTTACTTAGCTTCAGATACGGGAAGTACTATATTTTACCCTAAAAATGGTGTTAAACCTAATATTAATCTGAAAATAAATGGGGAAGATATATATTATACAATGTATAATAACAAACAATTTGTATATACTTTTTATTCGTTAAATAAATATGATACTCAGAAAAACAATTGGTATATAGTTCTAGAGCAACCGGAAAGAGAGGCTTTTAAAGTAAGCTATAGCTTAAGAAGCTATACCATTATTTTAGTTATAATTTCAATATTTATAATATTTATTCTGGCATTAATAACTTCGGATAGGATAACGAGACCTTTCAATGTTATGACCTCTAATCTAAAAACTATGGAACAAAGAGTGATAAAAATATCGGATGAACTAGAAAAGAGTGTGATCAGAGCAAAAAATTTAGAAGCTTTAGCGGCTATGTCGGCAGGCATGGCACATGAGATTCGTAATCCCTTAACATCAATAAGAGGATATGCTGAATACATACAGTTCGAACTTAAAGAAGAAGATAAGCTTCAAGAAGATATAGAAATTATAATAGATGAAGTTGATAGATTAAATAGAATTGTAGACAAATTTTTAAATTTTGCTAGACCAAAGGAGTTAAGCTTAAAGCCAGAAAATATAAATGATGTAGCTAGAGTTGCATTAAAAGTAATCGAAAAGGAAGTGAATAAAAATAACATAAAGGTATCTATACAATTTAGTAAAATTCCTTTAGTATTGATGGACGTTGATCAAATTCAGCAAGTATTACTTAATATCTTGGCCAATTCTATTCAAGCTATGTCTGAGGGGGGGGCTTTAGGTATAGTTACAGGGTTAGAAAAAGAATTAAATATGGTTTATATAGAAATAAGCGATACTGGAATAGGAATAAAACCAGAAGATTATGATAAAATATTTGAACCGTTTTTTACTACTAAGGACAAAGGCGTGGGGTTAGGCCTTTCAATATGCTCGAGAATAATTGAAAATCACAAAGGATTCATGGAGGTAGAAAGCAATTTAAATAAAGGTTCAAAATTTACAATAAAGCTTCCTGTGATAGAAACAAAACACGGAGGATAAAATGAGAAGAAATAGTATCTTAATAGTAGATGATGAAAAAAATGTTATAAAACTTTTAGAGAAGGTATTCAAAAAAGATGGGTATATAACATACACTGCAGATTGCGCTAAAGAAGCCTTAGATATAATAGATAAGAATCATATAGATATAGTTATTACAGATATAAAAATGCCAGGAATGAATGGTATTGAGCTTTTAGGTGAGATAAATAGGATAGATGCTTCAATAAATGTAATATTAATAACAGCTTTTGCCACTATTGATACAGCAATCGAAGCGTTAAAAATGGGGGCAAAAGACTATATAATTAAGCCATTTAAGCTAGAAGATGTAATGTTATCAGCAAATAATGTAATTGGAAATATAGAAAAAAATGATGATAACTCAACGGAAAATTACTTTTCAACAAAGAGTAGTAAGATGAAAAAAATTTTAGATTTAATTAAGCAAGTAGCAGATACAAAAACGACAATAATGATATATGGAGAAACAGGTACAGGTAAAGAATTAGCATCAAAAGCTATACATGGTTTAAGCAGCAGAGGAAACAAACCTTTTATTAAAGTGAATTGTGCAGCTATACCAGAGACGCTTCTTGAAAGTGAGTTGTTTGGATATGAAAGAGGTGCATTTACCGGGGCAAGTATAAGTAAACCAGGTAGATTTGAATTGGCTGACGAAGGAACTATATTTTTGGATGAAATAGGAGATATTACTCCATTGATGCAGGTAAAGCTCTTAAGGGTTATGCAGGAAAGAGAGTTTGAGCGGCTAGGTGGAACTAAGACAATAAAAGTAGATGTTAGAATTATAGCCGCTACTAATAAGAACCTAAAGGAAATGGTTAAGAAAGGGATATTTAGAGAGGATTTATATTATAGATTAAATGTTGTGCCCATAGAGCTTCCTCCGCTTAGAGAACGTAAGGAGGACATTACATTTTTAGCAGAATATTTTTTAGAAAAGTCTGCACATATATCAGGCAGAAGTAAAAAGGACATATCAAATGAAGTTATAGATAAATTAATGTATTACAATTGGCCGGGAAATATAAGAGAACTTGAAAATGTGATAGAAAGATGTGTAGTAATAACACGTGGAGATTTAATACAATTAGGGGACTTGCCAGAGTATATAGTAAACTATAAAGAAGATGCTGAAGAAGAATTAGAATATAATCTTAATTCTGCAGTAGATAACGCGGAGAGAGAGATAATTATAAAAATTCTCAAAGAATGTAATGGAAATAGAACAAAAGCTTCAGAAATTTTAGGTATAAGTAGAAGATCATTGCATAGAAAAATTATAAAATATAATATTGATGAATAAAAAAAATCGGGACAAAAATGTCGCATAGTGACATTTTTGTCCCAATTTTGCTGTTTTATAAAAAAATCAATAATTAAGAGAAGAATTGAAAACATTTACTTGACGGAAAAAAATTAAGGTAAATTATTTTTGGCATAAAATTTGCTTTTAAAATATAACGTAATTTATTATATTTATTTTTTAGGAGGAATTTTTAAAATGGGAAACATTAATACAGGAGATACAGCATTGGTATTAATTAGTGCCGCATTAGTTTGTCTTATGACACCAGGTTTAGCATTTTTCTACGGTGGACTTGTAAGAAAGAAAAACGTATTAACAATCATGATGCAGAACTTTATATCTATGGGTATTGTTACAATTATATGGGTATTTGGTGGATTTAGTTTAGCATTTGGAAAAGATATAGGTGGATTTATAGGAAATTTCCAATATTTTTTATTACATGGAATTGGAATTACTCCAAATCCGAACTATGGATCTACAATACCGTTTCTTGCATTCTTCGTATATCAAGAAATGTTTGCTGTAATTACACCAGCACTTATGACAGGTGCTTTTGCAGATAGAGTCAATTTTAAAAGTTACTTAAAGTTTCTTATATTCTGGAGCATACTTATCTATGTACCAGTAACTCACTGGATATGGGGTGGAGGATTCCTTGCAAAAATGGGAGTTGTTGATTTTGCAGGAGGAATAGTTGTTCACGTAACTGCAGGTGTTGCTGCACTTGGTACGGTAATATTTGTTGGAAAGAGAAAAATACTTCCAGAGGAGCACACAGGTCCACATAATATAGCCTTTGTTGCTTTAGGTACAGGTTTATTATGGTTTGGATGGTTTGGATTTAATGGTGGAAGTGCACTTGCAGCTAATGGTGTAGCGGCTATAGCTTTTGCAAATACAGATATTGCGGGATCTTTAGCGATGATAATGTGGCTTGTTATATCATGGATTCATGAAGGAAAACCAAGTCTTGTTGGTGCTTTAACTGGTGCTGTGGCTGGTCTTGCAACTATAACTCCTTGTGCAGGCTATGTGGAACCTTGGGCGGCAGTTATTGTAGGGTTATTATCGGCTGTAGTATGTTATTTAGCTGTTGAACTTAGAAAGAAGCTTGATTGGGATGATGCATTAGATGTATGGGGAGTACATGGTGTTGGTGGTATACTTGGGTCAATACTTGTAGGAGTTTTTGCTAGTAAATCTGTAAATGGTGTGAGTGGATTAGTTTATGGAAATGTACATCAGTTTACAGTACAATTATTTGCAGTGGTACTTACTGCAGTGTATTCTTATGTAGTTACTTGGATAATATTAAAAGTTATAAATGCTTTTGATCCAGTGAGAGTATCTGAAGAAGTAGAAATAAAAGGCCTCGACACTGCTATTCATGGTGAAGAAGCATATGATTTATTTTAATAATTTGCAAAATAATTTTCTTCCTTAATATCAAAATGGGGTTGCCTATAAAGTGAGGCATCCCTATTTTGATTATGTAAATAATTATTTATTGACAGAAAAGATGACAATAGATAATATAAAGGTATAGTGAATGCTTGGTAAAATATTGAAAAATATGGAGGATAAATAATATGGCTTTAGCAAATGTGAGTTTACAGGTATTACCCGTAGTGGATGAAAAAGATTTGTATGGAGTGGTGGATAAAGTTATAGAATACATTCAATCTTGTGGAGTAAAATATGAAGTTGGACCAATGGAAACTACTATGGAAGGTGAATTAGACGAACTTTTGGAGATTGTTAAGAAAGCTCAAGAAATATGTGTAAATAATGGAGCAAAAAGAGTTGCATCTGTTGTAAAAATAGATTATAAACCAGAAGGAATTACTATGGATGAAAAAGTATATAAATATAGAAAATAGAGTTAATTACATAGATATTAACTAAATATACTGAGAATTGGTTGAAAAAGAATTATTTATAGTTTAAAATCATAGTGAAGTATATTATTAAAATGGTGGTGAGACCATGGAAAAAGTACTCATAGTAAATGATTGCAAATTTGAGAGAGTTATTATCAAGGATTGTCTAGTTGATATAGGGTATGATGTAGAAATCGCTAGTGAATTTGATGCGATTATTAAAGTGAAAAAGTTTAAGCCAGATATACTTATAGCTAATTTGATTATGAAAAATACAACAGGTGATGAGCTGATTAAAAAGATTAAATCTGAAAATTCCCAAATAATATGTTTACTTTCATCCTGTGATTTAATAAGACGCGAGGATTATTTGGAAAATGGTATAGATGAAGTTATCCATACTCCAATAAATAGAACAGAGTTATCTCGAATTTTTAATACTGTAATTGAACGTCATAATGTTAGAAAATCCAGAATGAAAAATCAAGGTATAATAACTGAAAACTCAAACAGTGGAAGCATAAGAGGCAAGCAGGATAACGGCTCTGACCCAAAATGCAGTACATCATCAGTTAAATTTTCATTTTGTCCATTTTGTGGACAAAACCTTAATGGGACTTATAGTGACTTTTGTTTTTGTCCTTATTGTGGTAAACAATTGTCAAATAGTCAATAAAGTATAGTTTTAGGATGGGGGATGTTGCACTTAGATGTTAGTACTAAACACTTAACTTATACGCAGGGATATGTTGACATTTTGAAAGGCACATTAAATAACTTTATTGAGACTTATCAAAAGTATTTATTGTGCTGGAAGAATGACAATATATTCTAGAGCATAAGTTAAATGTCGGCCGTGTTTCTCTAAGTGCGACAGCACCATTTAATTATTGTAATAAATTTTCCCACTCCTCATAGAGGGCATCCAGGGCATTTTGAGCATCAAGCAATTCTTTATTAATATTTTCGCTTTTTTTTGAATTAGAATAAACTTCTTCAAGGCAGAGTTGATTCTGTAAGTATTCTATATGCTGTTCCAAGTTAGAGATTTCACTTTCTATATTTTTAACTCTTAATTTTTGATCCTTTTCAGCTCTTTCTGCTTCTCTTTTTTTCTTTTTTTCATTTTGTATTTGAGTTTTTGTTTTACCGAAGAACTCTTCTTCTAATTGAAATCTAAGGGGGTTATTCTTTTTTTCAATATAGTAACTATAATTACCTAAATATTCTTTAACACCATTCTCGTTTAATTCATAAATTTTATTTATAACTTTGTTCAAAAAATATCTATCATGCGATATTACAAGAACGGTACCGTCATATCCGAGTATAGCATTCTCTAAAGCTTCACGAGACATTATGTCAAGATGGTTTGTTGGCTCATCTAGTAGTAAAAAGTTGGATTTAGAAAGTATAAGTTTTAACAAATTAATTCGGCATTTTTCACCACCACTTAGAGAAGAGATTTTTTTAAAAACGTCGTCTCCTTTAAATAAGAAGGCTGCTAAGGCGCTTCTAATTTCAGTTGTAGTTAATTCTGGAAAGTCGTCCCACACCTCGTCAATTACTATTTTTTCTATATCTATGTTGGACTGTTCTTGGTCATAATACCCAATAAAAACATTTTTGCCCAAATAACATATTCCATTGTCTGAGGGAAGATTCTTCATTATTATTTTAAATAATGAGGTCTTACCCCTACCGTTTTCGCCAATAAGAGCAACTTTTTCTTCTTTTTTTATATCAAGATTCAGGCTGTGAAATAAAGTTTTTTCTCCAAAGCTTTTGCTTAAATTTTCTATATGAAGAACATCATTCCCGCTCTTTATCTCGGTTTCAAAGGTTATACTTTTTAATTTTTCTTCTTTATCAGGTGCCTTTATTCTCTCGATTTTATCTAATGACTTTTGCCTGCTTTCTGCGGCTTTTATACTTTTTTCACGGTTAAAGGACCTATATCTTTCAATTATCTCCTCCTGCCTCTTAATTTCCGTTTGTTGAAGGTTATAAGCCTTTAGTTGTACTTCATAATTTTTCTGTTTTAAATCAATATATGCTGTGTAGTTACCATTATAACAATTAACATGACCATTTATTAATTCAAAGGTTTTGTCAGTTATTGCATCCAAAAAGTATCTATCATGAGATATTATAATTATAGTGCCTTTATATGCATTTAAGTATCCTTCAAGCCACTCAATAGCATCTAAATCTAGATGGTTCGTCGGTTCATCTAGCAAAAGAATATCTGGTTTTATCAGAAGAAGTTTACAAAGGGCAACTCTAGTTTTTTGGCCACCACTTAGCAATTCTATAGGTTTATCATAGTCTTGTTCAGTAAAACCTATACCTTTCAAGACTCTATTTATTTCTGCTTTATAAGTATATCCGCCTCTATTTTGATAGAGTTCCGAAGAAGTAGTATAATCTTTGATTATCTTGTTGTGATATTCCTCGTTATTAGGATCATAAGGTTCATTCATCAGTGCTTCAAGATTATTTAATTTGTTTTCAAGATTTATTAAATCTTGAAAAACGGTAAGAAGCTCATCGTATATTGTACTTGTATGATTTAGGGATAGATGTTGAGCTAAATAACCAAGAGTTTTATTTTTTTCTATGAATAGTTCACCGCTATCATAATCAATCTGATTAGTAATAATTTTGAAAAGTGTTGATTTACCAGCTCCGTTTGGACCAATTAAACCAACTCTCTCACCTTCACTTATATTAAAAGTAACATTTTCTAATATAACATCTATTCCGAAACTTTTATGAATATCTTTGCAACTTAAAACTATCATCAAGTTCACCTTCCTTAACCCTTAATATTTTACTATGGTTGAAGAATTTTTTGTAGATTAATTTTATAATTAAGTTATAACAATAGTTAATATTTAGATAAGATTGATAAAAAATTAATAATAGCAAAAAAAGCATTAAAACACAATAATACATGGAATAAATAAAAAAATATACTATTGACATAATGTACAATTAAATAATACTATAAAAAGTGGAATGAAATAATAATTGTATGATAAAATATAAACAAAGTTATTAGGAATTATATTAATTTCTTCTTATATAAGTGGAGGTGCAGCATGGAGAGGAAAAAAAATATATCAATGGCTGTTATAAAAAGATTGCCTAAGTATCATAGATATTTAGCGGAATTAATGAAAAACGACGTTGATAGAATATCTTCGAAGGAGCTAAGTGAAAAAATAGGATTTACAGCTTCTCAGATAAGACAAGATTTAAATTGTTTTGGTGATTTCGGACAACAAGGCTATGGCTATAATGTTAATGAACTATATAATCAAATAAGTGGAATACTGGGTCTTACGAAGGATTACAAAACAGTAATAGTAGGGGCAGGAAACATTGGTCAGGCAATAGCAAATTATACTGATTTCGAAAAGTTAGGATTTACACTGCAGGGTATTTTCGACATAAACCCTAAACTCATAGGACTTAAGATAAGGGACATAGAAATACAAGATATAGACTATTTGAGTGATTTCCTAAAGGAAAATCCAACAGACATTGGAGTAATATGTGTTCCTAAAATTAACGTTCAAAAAATTTGTGATATTTTCACTAAGAATGGTGTTAAGGGAATATGGAATTTTGGACCGGTTGACTTAGTAGTTCCTGAAGATGTAAAGGTTGAAAATGTGCACTTAAGGGATAGTTTGTTAACATTAAGTTGTTTATTAAATGATATAGAATAAATCATTTAATAATAAAAATAGTTTATGAACATTAAAAAACACAAGTATTTATAATTGTTTTTAGGTGTTTATGAGGTGAAAATTAAAATAAATAAAATTTAAGTATTTTTAATAATTGAAGTTTTTAGCTTCAATTATTTTTTTATATTTAATAAAAAAGCGGCAAAAAAGTGCTAAAAGGCATTTTAATAATAGAGTTTTCTAATAGCAATACAAAAATAGACTTAATATGCTATAATAAATTTGGGATTTGAGTGCATTAATATAATAAAATATTAATGGAGGGAATGTAAATGTATAAAATTGTAAACAAAAGAATTTTAGCTCCAAATATTTATCTTATGGATATAGAAGCGCCAAGGGTTGCCAAATCATGTCATCCAGGGCAATTCGTCATAGTTAAAATGGATGAAAAAGGTGAAAGAATACCTCTTACAATCTGCGACTATGATTATAAAAAGGGAACAGTGACTATAGTATTTCAAACATTAGGTGAATCAACTAAAAAAATGGCTGAATATGAGGAAGGACAGGATTTTTCGGATTTTGTAGGACCATTAGGTCAACCATCAGATTTGGTTAATGAAGACATAGAAGAACTAAAGAAAAAA
>NZ_JAEEGC010000168.1 GCF_019207025.1 Clostridium thailandense
CAGACATATAAAAGCTTCTAAGATTTTCTAAAATACTTCGCTAAGAATGATAAAAAAGTTTTTATATGTTCTTTCAGCTTTGGTAACATCTACCTGCGTATAAGTTTACTTTCTGGTGCTGTTCTCTATAAATATAGATGTCCACACTAGACACTTAGCTTATACGCAGGGATATATTAAGTGTCGGCCGTGGGTATCCGTACAATTCAAATATCTTTACCGACTTTAAATAAGTTCATGCCTAAGTTAGAATCCCCTAGAATATTCCTTAAAACAATCTATACACACTTTTTTGCCATCCATTATTCTAATCTTATGTTCTGCAGTGCTTTCACCGCAATTTTCACAGATTATACTACTGAATAATCTAGCTTTCTCTGGTACTTCGTAATTTGGTTTTTTAAAATCAAATAATTCGTCACAAGGTGCATTAAGCATATACTCCATATATGCTTGTCTATCACCACTTTTAGTTCTTGGTTTTAGAATTACTCTTAAAGCCTCTCCACTTTTTCTATTAAAAAATGAGAAAGACATTTTTCCGGAATCTTTATATATTAAGTTTCCTTTTCCAATAGAGCATCCAGTTATAACTTGTATTGCATCAACACCACAAGCATCATTTTCAGTTACACATACAATTTCTTCATCCTTTGAAAAGGATAGTCCCATTTTTTCTTTAGCTGCCTCACTGGCTTTATATCCTATTGCTAAGCCTGGGCATTCATGTCCATGAAATTCCACACATTTTTCCCATAATTTCTTATCCATAATAATTCCTCCCTAAACTTTTATCTAATAATTTTACCACTTTAAAACTAAATGAGAAAGCTAAACTTCTATTTCAATTCATGTCCGTTTATTCCTGCTTTATAACTTTTCAAAAACAGATTGAAAAATTCACCTATCAACCTTACATTTTCTGTTTCACCGCTTAATTTAAGTATTTCAATCGCAGATTCTATCGTACATAAGTTACCTTCTTCAGCCCCTTTTCTTAAACTATATACAGATTTATGATAAGGATTTAGTGAAAGCACCTTTAAATTCTTTAAATATTCACTTTTTCTAACTATCTTTCTAGCTTCCTTCCAGGTACCATCTATAATAATAAATGCTGGTATTTTTTCTGTTCTTTTATATTCAACTTTTCTGCTTTCCAATTCCCCTTCTGCTGGAAACAGTAAATAAGTTTCATATCTTTCATCTTGTATATTTTCGATTAGTTTCTTTGGCTCCTTTGTTCTTTCCCAAATAAAAATCTCAGTTGAATCACTGTTAATCAGCTTTAATATCCTTGCAGTATTAGATGGTCTTGAAAACTCTCTTTCATTTGATAAAATCCAAATTTTCCCTCTAGTTTCTACTTTAGGCGATTTATCACAAATACAATTTATAATAGGCAAACCACACTTACTACAACTTTGATATAAACTTGTTATTTGTTTTATTTTATATTCTGATGGTATCATTTTCCCTCCTAAGGTTACTTAACAGATGCTTTAAAATATAAAATAAGCCTAATTTATTTTATATTTTAAAGCATTTATATACATCTTGCAAATAATTAAAACACTAATTTGCCTATATATTCGCAAAGTTATTCTATCTCCCATAATCCATCACTTAAAAATTTATTTGCTTTCTCCTGTGCCTTTTCTACAATAGCACTACTGTAGCCTAAAACACCTAAAAGCTTTATAGCATTTTGAGTAGTAGCTCTTCCTTCATGTATCCTATAATCAAAGATTATTTCGTTGTTTTCTATTTTTTCTTGGAAGTGATAGTTAGTAAAGTATCTTTCTAATATATGTGTAAGTTCTACATCATGAGTCGCAGCAACACATATGCAATTATTTAAAGTTAAGTGCTTTAATACCTGTGAGGAAGCTGATATTCTCTCTACTGTATTAGTTCCTCTAAGAATTTCATCTACAAAACATATAGTAGGTACTTCTCTGTTTACACTATCAATAATCCTTTTTAAAGATCTGGTTTCTACAATATAATAACTTTCATTGTTAAATATGTCATCTTTTAAAGCCATAGATGTATATATCTTAAAATAACAGCATTTAAATTCTTTTGCTAAACAAGTATATATTGTTTGTCCTAAAATAATATTTATAGCCAATGTTTTTAAAAAAGTAGATTTTCCTGATGCATTAGATCCTGTTATTAAAATTGAGTCCTTCATTTCAATAGAATTAGGAATAGCTTCTCCTATGAGAGGATGAATCATATCCTCAAAATTATAAATTGCTTCCTGTTTATTGTTACATTTAATCAATTCTGGGGTAGTATAATAGTTAAGCCTCTTTCTATAGGCCGCAATAGCCATTAAACTATCTATAGAACCTATTACTTCAAATATAATTTTAAACTCTTTATTTTTTTCTATAAGCATATTTGACATTTTTTCATAATTAATTAATTCTCTAAGAAAAACTATATTTATATATTCAATGAGTATCCCAACATCTGTACCATTATTTCCAGAACTAAAGGATTTATTTTTTATATCTTTTATTCCTTGAAAAGCTTCCTTTAGTTTTCTATTGTAGTCATCTAATTCTTTTATATCTTCTTTTAAAATCAAATCAGAATGCTTAATTATCTGAATTATATAATTAAATGCTTGGAGGTTATGGCTTATCTTACTCTTTTCTGTATAATATGTATACATATTTACTACAACAGATCCGAAAGCAATCATTATACCAATATGAATATTTAAAAATGCTACCGCCAAACCTATAATGGGCATAGCAGACAAAATTCTATAATACATTAAGGATGATTTTCTTTTCCCATCCTTTTTATAAAAGTAATCCGATATAAAACATTCTCTTGCTTTCCCTAATTTAGCAAGTATATATTGTATTTTCTTTCTCTCTTCTTCATGTTCCCCGAAAAAATTTATTAGTCTATCTCTTTCTTTAAGCTTTTTTTCGTCGTATAAAGGCTCTCTTAACATATTATATAGATATTGTTCCCCTGGACTACTTTCGGTGATATTTATTTTCTTAAAAATACTGTTCATACTTAAATCATTCCAGGTAATTTCATCAATAAAGAATTCCTTCTCTTTAGCTTTTCTTCTGTTATTAAAATACTCTGCTATGGTTTTCAAATCCTCTTCATTATACTTTTCTTCTACTACATTTTCCCAACCTCTCTCTATTCTTTCCTTAATTTCTCTATTTCTTTTTATGTTCGACCCTAGAGAAACTACTGTAACTAACACTATAACTATTAATATGTAACCTATAATTGCTCCCATTGCTCTCCTCCTGCTTAAAAAATTATTATAGCCACTTTCGGAATTTCAAAAACGTTGATTTACCTAAATTTTCAACTATCTAATCTTTTTATTTTCCTCCACTATAGAATACTTTCTTTTATGTCTAAAGTAAATAATTAATTGCCGAAATGTACATTTTTATTGTTAAAACATACATTTTTTCTGATTAAATTCACAATAAATATACTGTAATAAACATCTTAATTAGCGTAAAATTATTAATATTACATAGTAGAGATTATATTAAATACTTCCTTTGATATACAACTGAAAATTGACCTATCTATGAAATATGTTACATAGATAAGTCAATTCTCATGCTATTTATATAAAATTTAAGGGGTCCAAATATAATTTAAAACTTTTCATCAGTTTCATTTATTATAGGTTTTATATTACTTCCATAAAATCTATAATATTTTTTCTAGAAAAACCTTTGTCCTATCTTCTCTTGGATTTTTAAAAATATTTTCTGGAGTTCCCTCTTCAACAATTTTTCCCCCATCCATAAAAATTACTCTATCAGCAACTTCTCTGGCAAAGCCCATTTCGTGAGTTACAACAATCATAGTCATCCCCTCCTTTGCTAGGTTTTTCATAACATTTAAAACTTCTCCAACAAGTTCTGGGTCTAAAGCTGAAGTAGGCTCATCAAATAGCATTATATCCGGTTCCATACAAAGAGCCCTTGCGATAGCTACTCTTTGTTTCTGTCCTCCAGATAACTTAGAAGGATACTCAAAATACTTTTCACTTAATCCAACTTTATCAATTAACTTTTTTGCTCTTTCAACTACAACCTCTTTATTTTCTTTTTTAACAGTAATAGGTGCCTCCATTACATTCTGAAGTACTGTCATATGTGGAAACAAATTAAAGTTTTGAAAAACCATCCCCATCTTTTCAATTACCTTTCTAAATTGCTTTTTATTCTTTATATCTAATGATTCTTCTTCTATAGCTACACATCCATTATCCGGTTCTTCCAAGTAGTTTAAACATCTTAAAAAAGTACTTTTTCCTGAACCAGAGGGTCCTATTATTACAAGAACTTCTCCTTTTTTTACACTAACATCAAGATTTTCAAAGACTTTAAGATTTCCAAAAGTTTTGGTAAGCCCCTTGGTTTCTATCATATTCATAACATAATCCTCCCTTAATAAATAGACAACTTTTTCTCTACGGCTGAAAAAATTGAAGTAAAAACTGTAGTCATTAAAAGATATAAGCAAGCTGTAATAAAATATGGACCTATTGGATTACCAGAAGCTGATACCAAAAGACCAGCCGACCTTAATAATTCTTCCATTGCTATTGATGAAACAAGAGATGTATCCTTAATCATAGCTATAAATTCATTTCCTACAGGAGGAATTACTATTCTAAATGCTTGGGGAAGTACAACTCTTTTCATAGTTTGATAATAAGTAAAGCCTAAAGCTTTTGATGCCTCAAACTGTCCTTTATCTATAGCAAGAATACCACTTCTTATAATTTCAGCCATATATGCTCCCGCATTTATGCTTAAGCCAATAATAGCCGCCTGCATGGAAGTAAGAGTTATACCAACTGCAGGAAATCCGTAGTAAAAAACAAAGAGCTGAAGCAAAAGAGGAGTTCCTCTAAATATCCACGTATAAAAATTACCAATAGAAGAAATTATCTTGTTTGATGATATCTTTACCATAGCTATAACTACACCTATGATAGTTCCAAAAACAATTGATAAGAATGTTAATTTGAGAGTCATGATACTTGCTTTAAGTAAAGTAGGCGTTATATTTATCAAAGTATTAAAGTCCATTATAAAATCTCCCCTCAAGTAGCAGATAAAGTATATTTACTAAGAATCAATTCACATAAAAAGCTGCATCAAATTAGTTATCTTTATATATATCATAGCCGAACCACTTTTGAGAAAGCTTTGATAAAGTTCCATCTTTCTTAAGCTCATCCATGGCTTTTTGATAACCATCTCTTAAATCTGTATCATCTTTTCTGAAAGCCACACCTATAGGTTCTTGATTTAATAAAGATTTTATCTTTTTAAATTTATCTTTTTGACTTGCAATATAATAGTCTCCAACCTGTGGATCTGAAACAACAGCATCTATTCTTCCATTTTTCAAATCTAAAAATGCTTCAGTCATTCCATTATATTTCTTAACTTCCTTCATACCTGACATTTTACTTAAAACATCCTGTGCAGTAGTACCTATTTGACATCCTATAATCTTATCTTTAAAATCATCCTGACTATTTATAGTTGTGTTATCAGATTTAACAAAAATAGCATTTCCACCATAAATATATGGCTGTGTAAAAATCATACTTTTCTTTCTTTCATCTGTTATACTAACGCTAGACTGTATAAGATCAAACTTTTTAGATTGAAGAGCCATAAAAATTCCATCCCATGCAGTTGGTACGAATTCTACATTAACACCGAGTTTTTTAGCTATTTCGTTCACCATGTCTACATCATAACCTACAAGTTTATTTTCTTTATCCTTAAATTCCATTGGAGGATAAGTATCGTCTACTCCAACAACGATTTTTCCTGATTTCTTTACTCGATCTAATGAGTTCTCCTTAGAAGTTGTATTTGAATTTGATGCTGTTGTTTTTGAAGAACTTTGTCCACATCCAGCAAAAATTGATACACTAAGTATCAAAATAATTATCATTGAAAAAATTTTTTTCATTTAACATACTTCCTTTCATTATGTAACTTTTTTACAAGATCACAAACCCCAAATTTTATTTTCCTATCAAAGGATTTTCTAGGTTCATAAAGATTTTAAGAGCCTTTTCACCTCCTAATTTTGCAATATAAGTCACGAATCATTTCATTACCGACATATAATTATTTTTTGTATTTTTTAATAATTTATCATTTTAATGCATTAATTTTTAATAATTTATCAATTTTAATTTATTATAATTTATTTTTTCATTGTACACAATGAATATAATGTATATAATTATCTTAAATATATGTACATTACGTCCATATATATATAATTTTATGAATTTTTTTATATTAAATATTGCAAAAGATTGGAGATGATTAATTTGCCTTTATCAATAAGAACCTTACTTGAATTTAACATTTTTAAAGATTCTATAATTAAGTCCGGTAAAAATAACTTAGATAATGAAATCTTATGGATTGATATAATGGAATTATTAGAGGATACTAGTTTTTTGCAGAAAGGCGAATTTTTGATTATAAGTGACTATAATCTTGATAGTGAAAATTTGCATAATAACTTAATTTTAGATTTATATTTAAAAGAAGTGTCTGGTCTAGCCATACAAACTGGTTATTATTTAAGTGAAATCCCTAAATACATAATAAATGACAGCAATAAATATAATTTACCATTAATCGAATTGCCTGCAAAAATAAACTTTACTGCTATTGCGCAAGCAATCTTGAGAGATAGCTATGGTTTAAATATAAAATATTATTCTAGTTTTTACAAAAACCGATCTTTACTTGAAAATCTGAGGATGAATAAAGTTCCAAATTTAAAGGAAAAATTACAGATAACCCAAAGGTTAAACTTAAATTCCAACTCTTATCTATGCATCTTTGTTTTATCTATTAAAAATATTCATCACAACTTTATACCAAAGCAAAATGCTTTAGCTATACTAAATCAGATAATAAATTATTTTTATTTAAAGGAATTACCTATTATATTAGAAAACTTCGATGATAATATAGTTTTTTTAATATCTTCACAGAAAGAACTAATTCCGCAAAACTTAACCGAAGACTTGCTCAAAATTTTGAACAGTATCTGTGAGGTCCAGCAAGATTTATCCTTATTAATTGGTGCCAGTAACATATTTAAAGATATCTCCCATATATCTAATGCATATAATGAGGCATTCTCAAGCCATTCTGTTCTTGAAAAAGTAAATGCTCATAAAGGAATTTGTTTTTTTAAATATATAGAGCTTTTCAAAGCTTTGCATTTAATCAATTGTAATGAGAATACAATTAAATTCCTATATGAAAAAATTAAACCTTTAATAGAATATGACAAAATTCATAAGACAACCTATTTTGATACTTTTAAATGCTTTTTAAACAACGATTGCAATATTAATATAACTTCTGAAAAATTGTATATTCATAGACATACCTTAAGTAATAGACTTGAGAAAATAAGAGAATTATTTTATATTGATTTATCTGATACCTATTCAAAAATAACTTTTTCTATTGCAATTTATTTATTTGATTTTTTTACTTAAGAACTGTAGCTGTTACACTTATCAAAATACGACCAAAAACATATTTACCTTCCAAGAGATCTCTCAGACTTCAGCACTATAAAAACACAATAAAAATAACCACCAACTAGCTAAATGACGCTAATTGGTGGTTATACAAATTCTAACTCATCTTTATAACTACATTCTATTTGAATTCCCATCACCCTTTCTTTTTTATAATAATCATCTAAATTATTAATTATATTTTTTGAATATTCAAAAATATCACAATCAATATTCATATGTCTTTTTTCTTCCTGCCAATTCCATCATTACAATGCATCTTTTCACTCTACCACCTCTTGATTAAAATAGATTTTATTACTTCATATACTTTTCTACCAACTCATAGCACCTTTGTTTTGTTGTATCTGCTAAAGAGTTAATGTATATAACTGGCTCCATTGTTCCGCCTTTCATTTCTGATGATGCCTTTTTGGCTTTAGCATCTCTATCTGATATCCACTGAATTTCTTCGTTCTGTAATTTTTTCATATCGCTGGAAGACAAATCTCCTCTTAACACACCATAAATTTCATTCAGAGCAGAATCCCACTTTTTATATCTTTCATTAGCAGCCTCTCTCATATCTGCTGTTGTTCCAGAGTCCTTTACATCTAACTTTTTCAACTCAACTCCAATAATGTCTAATTTAGTTTTATATTCTTGTTTTTTACTTACTTTTTTATTGCTCTCTTGCGTTACTTCATTTTTATTTTCCTCCACTTTAGTCTTTGAAGAATCGGTATCTACATTTTTTGCAACATTACTTTTACAGCCGATTAATCCCAGTGCCACTACTAAAAGTAAAATTCCTGAAAGTTTTTTTATCATCTTCTTCCTCCAATATTAAAATTCTGATTCAAATAGTAACTTATTATATTGTCCTAAATATAGATTCTTATTCACAAGTACATTTGCAATTATATCATATATCACATTATATGTCACAATATTCCAACAATACAGGTATATTAAAATAAAATCAGTGAAAAATAAAAACACAATCCTAGCTTTTGCTGCAAAATTTCTATGATATTGGGAGGTATATTAAATGAAAAAAGCCATTAAAGTAATATCACTTATTGTATTTATACTTATAATAACAGGCTTTTTTACTATTAAAACTTTAACTAAAACCCGTAACGGACAGCTTAATACATATATTGCTGCAAACTTAAAACTAGATAAAATTCTTAATTCTAAATTAAGCAATGATAAATCAATAAAGGAACTTAGACAATATTTAAATACTCAGTCAACAAAATGGTCCAATAAACCTATACCTTTCTCCAATATTAAAAACACTACTATACAGATGGACTCTCAAAAAATACCTGTGCGTATATATACACCTGAGGGTGGCTACAATCTTCCTATAATCATTTATTCACATGGTGGTTTTTGGATTGGAGGAACCCTGGATGCCTATGAGAATGTTTGTAGAAAGCTTTCACAAAACACAAAAGCAATATTAATATCTGTAGACTATCGTCTTGCTCCAGAAAACCCTTTTCCTGATGGCATTAATGATGTGTATAATGTACTTCAGTGGACTTATAAAAATGCAGAGGGCATAAATGGAGATAAAAAACATATAGTCCTTGCTGGAGATAGCTCTGGCGGAAATATTTCCGCTGCAGTTTCCTTAATGGCACGAGATAAAAATGGTCCTCCTATAGCTTGCCAAATATTAATATATCCATCTACAAATATATTTGAGCTAAATAGTAAATCTTGGTCTTACTTCGCCAGTAAATTTAATCTTTCAATAGAAGATATGGAAAAATACACTTCATTATATGTACCAAAAAAGGAAGATAGAAAAAACCCTTATGCATCTCCACTTTTGGCCAAAGACTTTAGTAAATTACCCGATACACTTATAATAACAGCCGAAATCGATCCTCTACGAGATGAAGGAGAAGCTTATGGTAAGAAACTAAAGGAAGCAGGAACTCAAGCTGATATTACTCGATATAAAGGTGTTGTTCATGGCTTTGTTTCCATGGATAAAATTACAAATAAGTCAGATGAAGCCTTAAATCAAATTTCTTCATATATCCAAAAGGAATCTAGAAAATAATATAATAAGATTAGCTATTTAACTATTGTGGCTAATCTTATTATACTTGTACTATTTTTTTATAAGCTAAGCTTCAATTTTATTTAAATCTATTATTGACTTTGTAACTATTATATACTAAATTGAAGACATGAATAATAGTTTAGTAAAAGATTTAATTTCTGCTATATAGAGATTTTTTATTTTCTGAACCCAGAAAAGAGGATATATGTATGTTAAAACCCAAAGTAAATATTAATGGTAAAATAAAGCCACATTTTTATGTAATCAATTTTGCTTCCGACGAAGAGAATTTATGTAAAATGGAGATGAAGTATCTTTTCAAAAATATTCCGAAGGAAAAACATTTTTTTTCCTATCACTATATAGATCCATCTAGAAGTCCTTTCATAAAACTTTGTATATCTATAATGTATACTGGTAAAACTTTAGAAGATTTAATTAATCAACTTATAATAAATAAGGCTTCCTATGAAAATTTCAAAGTATCTTATATAAATTATAATGATGAAAATTTAGGTTATAAAGAGAGACGTAAGATTGAATATGAAATTGGACAGAATATAAATGGCGAAGCTGAAATGAAAAATCCTGATCTACTTCTTGGTATAACAAAAATAAATGAAAAATGGATATTAGGTGAATATAAGAGAAATGAACCTGAATGGATAATACATAACAAAAAACCCTATTCATATTCTAATGCAATTACTTCAAGGGCTGCAAGGGCAATAGTAAATATTGCTGTAAGCAATCGTTTAAAGTGCAAAGTAGTAGATCCTTGCTGTGGCATTGGAACAATTGTTATGGAGGCTCTTTCCCTTGGAGTCAATATTAAAGGTTTTGAATTAAATCATTTAATAGCTGCAAATGCAAAGACAAACCTTCAATATTTTGATTATGAGGATGTTATCGTAAACGGCAATATGCATGATATAAAAGATAAATTCAATGTAGGAATTATAGATTTACCCTACGGCTTATTTTCTGCAACTACTCTTAAAGAACAAGTAGATATTATAAAAACATCTCGCCGAATATGCGATAAAGCTGTTATCATAACTCTTGAAGATATGGATAAACATTTTCTCTCAGCTGGCTTTAAAATTGTTGACAAGTGCTATATTTCAAAAGGAAAGTTTAAAAGGCATATAACCATTTGTGAATAATTTAAAGCAGTTAATATTTTATATTTTTTTATTTACTTTATTTTCAAAATTAGTTAAGGAGCTGTATAGCAGTTCCTTAACTCTGCACTAAAGCAAGCATATCCTTATCTTTATTTCTTTCTTCTAACGGACTAATAAATACATTGTAAATATAGTTGTTGCAACAATCCATTTCCCTGTAGACATAAAGTTCCCCATCTTTTTCAAAGGTTTCATAGTAATCTCCATTGTATTTATATGCCTCTTCTAATTTTTTATATCCTAAGCTTTCTAGTGCCTCATATTGGTTTTTAAAATGTTTGTTTACATATAATATTAACTTCTTTCTTAGGTTTGGTTCCACATTTTTTTTACTTTGCATCATTTTGTTGTCTCCCTCTTTTATTTTAAAATTTTTATTATATTTTGATTTACAATTACATAGCTATAATAGTTATATTTACCCATATTTGTTCCAATATTTTCAAAAACCTATATATGTATATTCTATACACACAAAAAATTTCCTTTATTTCTTAAAATATTTTACATATAGCTCAAGTAAACCCCAATATATAATCTATGCTAAGGAGAACAAATTATGCTAACATTTCCAGATATTTATTACCAAAAATGATGCTTTAAATTATTGGGCTGTCGCACTGTATAGTGCGACAGCCCCGTTTATACTAATATACCTTATCTACATTATATCCTTCTTTATTTAAAGCTTTAACTATCTCATCTATGTGTTCATGCCCATTTGTTTCTACTGTTACTTCTAAAACCACATGTTTTAATCTGTCAATAGCCTTAAATTGATTATGATCTAACTTTATTACATTAGCTCCCTTATCTGATAAAACTTTAGATATCTTAAGAAGCTGACCTGGTGTGTCTTGAAGCTTAACAGAGAAACAGAATAGCCTGCCTCTAGAAACTAATCCATGATTCAACATTGATGCTATAGTTACTACATCTATATTTCCTCCACTTATTAGAGATACTACTTTTTTACCTGTGAAGTCTAACCTCTTTAAAGCAGCTAAAGACATTACTCCTGTTGCTTCAGCTACAAGCTTATGCTTTTCTAAGAGAATAAATACTGCTTCCATAAGCTCTTGATCGCTTACTGTAACAATCTCATCTACATGCTCTTTTACAATCTCAAAAGTGATATCTCCTGGTTTTTTTACTGCTGCACCATCGGCAATAGTATCTATAGTATCTGCAAAAGTTAGCTTGCCAGTATCAAAGGAGACTTTCATAGGATTTGCATGCTCCCCTTGAACTCCTATTACTTTCACTTTAGGATTAATCGCCTTAGCAGCTACGGATATACCGCTTATTAATCCACCTCCGCCAATTGGCACTAATATAGCATCTACATCCTTTAATTCTTCCATAATCTCAATAGCTATAGTTCCTTGTCCTGCCGCCACATCTACATCATTAAAAGGATGAACAAAGGTATATCCATTTTCTTTTTCTAATCTCTTAGCTTCTTCATAAGCTTCATCGTAAATCTTTCCTTTTAAGACTACGTTAACCCCATAATTTTTAGTAGCTTGTACCTTTATTAGTGGTGTTGTTTCTGGCATAACTATTGTTGCTTGGATACCAAGTTTGCTAGCAGCGTAGGCAACTCCCTGTGCATGGTTTCCCGCAGAAGAAGCTATAAGTCCTTTTTCTTTTTGTTCTTCACTTAATTTACCAACCTTATTTAATGCCCCTCTTAACTTAAAAGCCCCAGTAATCTGGAGATTTTCTGGCTTTATGTAAACCTCATTTCCACTTTCTCTGCTGAATTCAGAGCTATATATTAATTTAGTATTTACACATATATCCTTTATTCTTTCTCTAGCCTCTACTACATCATTTAAAGTTAAACATTCCTTATTTACTACCATATTTTCTTTCATAATTATTAAATCTCCCTTCTTAAGTTACTCCTCTTAGTTTTTATTAATAATATTTGCCCCAACTTTATTAATTATAAAAATAGCCCTCCTTATCATAAGTATTGTAATTTTGTTAAATAAAAAAATCTTTCATCCTCATAAGTATAAATTTCTTACACCTATAAGGACGAAAGATTAACTTCCGTGGTACCACCTTATTTGCAATTAGATATACTAATTGCCCCTCTTTATCAGGTCAATTCTGAACAAATATTTTACTCCTAATGAACCCTAACCATATATCGCTGGTATACGTCCTCATTTACTTGACAAAAGTCTTTCAATTCGGAGACTCCGGAGTGATCATTACATATTTATGTTAACACTAACTTCCACCTACGTTAGCTCTCTGTAGTTAACAAACTAAATATCTTTTTCTCCATCTCAGTCTTTGCTTATTAAGTTATCTTTTTATGTAAAATTTTATATTCATACTCTATAATATTTTTTATAGAAAGTCAACTGTATTTTGTACACGCACATAACTTTAAATAAAACTTTAAACGTTACCATTCTATTTTCCTTCATTTTTGCACTAAGTCTATATATTTCAAAAATTATGAAGCTTTAAAAAAATTTATTTATCGAGAACCAATGAAAACAAGTTGCATTTGCCCAGTAGCTCTCGATAAATAATTAAGAAGGAATATCCCAAAATTGTTGACTAGTTTCTATTTTTAATTTAAATTTTCAATTCTAATTATATTTTCAACTTTATTAACTTCTTCCAATTCTTTTATCTTTTCTAAAGATCTATTAACATTACCTTCTAAAGTGTCATGAGTAACTATAACTATATATACAAAATCTTCCTTTTTAGGTTTCTGTATAAAGGATAAAATACTAACTTCATTTTCGCCAAGTATAGTAGCAATTTTACCCAAAACACCTGGTAAATCTTTTACTGAAATTCTTAAATAGTACTGAGATCTTATATCGTCTATTGTAGCTAGTTCTTTATCTGTATATCTGTCAATTAATCCATTTAACACTTCACTGTCATTTCTTAAAACAGATATAATATCTCCAACTACAGCACTACCTGTAGGAAGTTCTCCAGCTCCTCTTCCATAAAGCATTAAATCGCCTACTGCGTTTCCTTTAATGAAAATAGCATTAAAAGAATCATTAACATTAGCTAAAGGATGAATGTTTGGAACCATTGTAGGATGAACTCTAAGTTCTAACTTTCCATTAACTTCTTTCACTATAGCTAAAAGCTTTATAACATATCCAAGTTCTTTACCATATTCTATATCAATAGCTTTTATCTTAGTTATACCTTCCACATATATATCATTTATATTAACTTCAGTTTCAAAAGCTAAAGTAGTTAAAATCGCTAATTTATACATGGCATCATAACCTTCTACATCAGAAGTCGGATCAGCCTCTGCATAACCTTTTTCCTGCGCTTCCTTAAGCGCCTCTTCAAAACTCATACCTTCTAAAGTCATCTTAGTTAGTATATAATTTGTAGTTCCATTAATTATTCCTATGACTTCTTCAATTTTGTTTGCAGTTAAGCTTTCATTTATCCCATTAATTACAGGAATTCCACCAGCCACACTTGCTTCAAAATTTACGATGACCCCATTTTCTGCTGCTTCTTTAAAAATTTGATTACCATCAGTTGCAATAAGCATCTTATTAGCAGTTATTACATGCTTTTTTCTTCTTATGGCATTTAATACATAATCTTTAGCAGGTTCTAACCCACCCATAACCTCTACTACAATTTTTATACTATCATCATTGAATATTTCTTCTGAATTTGTAGTTAAAAGCTCTTCTGGAACATCTATATTTCTATTTTTATTTACATCTCTTACTAATATCTTTGCTACTTCTATATCATATCCTGATCTTTTCATTATAGCTTCTTTATTTGAATTTAATATATTCCAAACACCTTTACCAACATTTCCTAGACCTAATAACGCTATTCTAACTTTTTTCATGACTTTGCCCCCTTTTTACTACTATGAAAATTACTGTGCAAAAGCTCTATATATACCTCTAAGTGCTTTTTCAAAATCATCATTTTCTACGCCAACAGTGATATTTATTTCACTTGAACCTTGATTAATCATCCTAATATTTACGTCTCCTTCAGCAAGCCCTCTAAATACCTTTGAGGATATTCCTTTAGTCCTATCCATTCCTCTTCCGACAGTAGAAATGAGTGCCATATTAGGATAAACTTCTAAAGAATCTGGATTGCACTGCTTTTTAATTTCTTCTAATATTCCATCTAACTTATCTCCAAGTTGTGCATCCTCTATCACAAGTGAAACAGAATCTATACCAGAGGGCATATTTTCAAAAGATACCCCGTTACTTTCTAATATGGAAAGAAGCTTTCTACAAAAGCCTTGTTCTGAGTTTAAAAGCATCTTTTGTACAGCTATAACTGTAAAATCCTTTTTACCTGCTATCCCTGTGATAGTTCCACTATAGCTTATAGGCCTATTATCATCTACAATTAAAGTTCCCTTATCTTCTGGCTTGTTAGTGTTTCTTATATTTATTGGGATGCAAACATCTCTTATTGGAAATATACTCTCTTCGTGAAGTACCTTTGCTCCCATATAAGAAAGCTCCCTAAGTTCCTTATAAGTTACCACTTCTATTGGTTTCGGATTTTCTACAATGTTTGGGTCTGCCATTAAAAAACCAGAAACGTCTGTCCAATTTTCATAAAGCTCTGCCCCTACACATCTAGCAATTATTGCTCCAGTTACATCGGAACCACCTCTTGTAAAAGTCTTTATAGTTCCATCATCTTTTGCCCCATAAAATCCTGGTATAACTGCTCTCTCGATCCCTGATAACTTTTCATCTATAGCTTTTTGTGTAGCCTCAAGGTCAACTTTACCATAATTTTTAAAACATATAACCTCTGATGCATCTATAAATTCATATTCGAGATAATCTGCAAGAATTAATCCATTTAAATATTCTCCACGACTAGCTGTATAATCTGCAGACGCCCCATCTGCAATTTTCTTCTTTACTTCATCAAGATGCTTTTTTATATCAATTTTAACTTCAAGTTCTTTTGCTAAACCAATATATCTATCCTCTATGTGTTTAAAAACATCATCAAAAGATATTTCATTTTGAGCATGTGCATGACATAAATATAAAAGATCTGTAATTTTGTAGTCCTTGCTGAATCTCTTACCTGGTGCTGAAGGTACTACATACTTCCTCTTTTCATTATCCAAAACTATGCTTTTTACTTTTCTAAATTGGTCACTATCTGCAAGTGAACTTCCTCCAAATTTAGCTACGATTCTATTACTCATTATTAGCCCCCCGTTTATCTTTGTCGAAATTTAACTACATTTATTCAATTGATCTGGATTATTTACTACAGTCCCCACACTGTCTATTCTGAGCTCTTTTGCTTCCCAATTATTTTTCAACCCATCTAAAAACTTCTGGATGTTTTTACAAAACTCATTATCCTCTTCTCTAATCATAACCATAATTGTTGGGCCTGCCCCACTTAAAAATACTCCCAAACAATTAAGTCTTTCGCATTCATCCTTTACAGAATAGAAATTCTCTATAAGTTGTGCTCTATAATCCTCGTGCAACTTATCCTTACAAGCATATTTAATCAAGTGAAAATCTCCATTATTTAATGCAGATATCAAAAGTGCAGTCCTTCCTACGTTAAATATGCCATTCTTGTAATCTATATTTTTAGGCAATACTGCTCTTGCTTTTTCTGTGGATAATGTAAAGTCTGGTACGAGCGCACAAAATTTAATGCCCTCTTTGACCTTAACATTAGTATAAAAAACCTTGTCATCTTCAGTTATAGAGGCAGTCATACCCCCACAAAAAGCTGGATTTACGTTATCTGGATGACCTTCTATTTCTGCTGCTAATGCTAAAATTTCTTGATCATTCAAGATTCTTCCGGCTAACTCATTAGCACAAACAACTCCACCAACTACACAGGAAGCACTACTTCCAAGTCCCCTGCATACAGGTATATCACTTTCAATTTTTATCCTTAAGCCAGTAGGTTTATACCCTAGCTTTTCAAAACACTTTTTCATTGCCACATATATTAAGTTATCTTCATTTTTAAATTTATCTTCACAGCCTTCAAAAACAAGACCTTCTTCAATTTCTTCTACAAAAAATCTATTGTACATATTTACTGCTATGCCAAGGCAATCGAAGCCTGGTCCCATATTAGCACTTGTAGCCGGTACTCTAACTTCTATCATAATTATCACCTATACCCCTAAAAAATTTTTAATTACTTCTCTCATCTCATCTTTTTTACAGGTTACCTTATGACGGATTTCTTTTTCTTCCAAACCTTCGATGCCCTTAGGTATTTTTAAATCCATCTTATTTGATAACACTTGTACCATTTCAAAGTCAGAAGCACTATCATCTGTAAATCTTAAAACTTCATTTATGCTTCTTGGAAATTTGAATGGACTTGCTGTAGATGCTATTACAAAAGTACTGTTATCCCCTGTTTCTTTCTTGTATTTTTCATAAACGTCATAAGCCACTGCAGTATGAGTATCTATAACATATTTAGAGGTCTCATAAACCTCTTTAACTGCTTTAAGAGTTTCTGCTTCATTAGCAAAATCACCATATAATATCTTTAACTTATCCTTCATGTCTTCTCTTATTTCATATTTTCCTTCTTCTTTCAATTGTTCCATAAGACTATTTATGAGAACATCATCTCTGCCACTTATTTCATACAAAAATCTTTCTAGATTACTGGATATTAAAATATCCATAGACGGAGAGTTAGTTACTGAAAATTCTCTTTTTCTATCATAAATTCCAGTATTTATAAAGTCTGTAAGTACTTTATTTTCATTAGATGCACAAATCAGTCTTCCCAGTGGCACTCCCATTTCTTTAGCGTAAAAAGCAGCTAATATATTTCCAAAATTTCCTGTAGGCACAACTACATTTACTTTTTCTCCATCTTCTATTTCTTTATCCTTTAGTAAACTTACATATGAGTAAACATAGTAAACTACTTGTGGTACAAGTCTTCCTATGTTTATAGAATTTGCAGACGAAAGCATACAGTTGTTTTTATCTAATAGTTCATTAAAAGCCTTATCACTAAATATTTCCTTTACGCCATTTTGTGCATCATCAAAGTTACCTTCTATTCCAACAACAAAGGTGTTTTCCCCTTCCTGTGTGGTCATTTGTCTCTTTTGAATTTCACTCACGCCGTCCTTTGGATAAAAAACCACTATTTTAGTTCCATCTACACTATCGAAACCTTCTAAAGCAGCCTTTCCAGTGTCCCCTGATGTGGCTGTAAGTATAACTATTTCTTTGCTTATACCTATTTTTTTTGCTGCTGTTTTTAAAAGGTGAGGAAGTATACTTAATGCCATGTCCTTAAAAGCTAATGTCTTTCCATGATAAAGTTCTAAAAAGTATGCATCAGCTTTATAGTTTAATGGTGCTATTAGTGGATTCTCAAATTTATCATCATAAGCTTTATCTATACACTCTTTAAGTTCATCATCGTTAAAATCATCAAAATACTTTTTTATAATATAAAATGCAAGCTCCTGATAGGTCATCTTGCTTAATTCCTCAAAAGACTTCGTAATTTTAGGGAACTCCTCTGGTACATATAATCCCCCGTCTTCAGCTATCCCTCTTATTATTGCGGTGGATGCTTCTACAATCCTTCCTTTGCCCCTAGTACTTCTATACAACAATGTATTAGCCCCCTTTTCTAGTTAGTGTTATCTGATTTTTCTCTCGAAAATATTCGAATTATACTAATACTTTATAATGTTTTTCCTAAAAAGTCAAATGTATTTTATACGCGCACACCAATTGCAAGTCAATTTAAAACGTTAACATTTTAGTTATTCTATCTTTTATCATTAAATTTATATATTTCTAAAAACTACAAAAATTAAAATTATTAATTATATTTCAAAACAAAAGATTTTCGCATTAATTACCTATCTGAAAACGATTCTATATGTTAAAATGTCCAAATTTTAAAATTGATTAAAGTTTATTATTATGTTAATATTGCATTAAATAATTTAATATCGTCGGATGAATTTAACGGAATAATTTTATTAAACCGTTATTGGACGAACCTCTGGAGAGACTCAAATGAGCACCGAAGGGGAAAGCCAAAGAATTTTGGTGAAGCTCTCAGGTAAAAGGACAGGGGATTTTGAAGGGTAAAGAATAATCGTTTATTTTTTGCTTTAAGAATCTTGTTTTCCAGAGACTAAATTAAAATTTGGTCTTTTTTGTTTTATTCTGATAAAATTTAATTTCGTAAGGAGAGATAAAAAATGAAAGCATTTGTAACAGTACTCGGAAAAGATAAAGTGGGAATAATTTACGAGGTAACTTCTGTACTATCTAAAAACAACGCAAATATCTTAGATATAAATCAAACTCTTATAGAAGATTATTTCACTATGGTAATGCTTGTAGATCTTTCAAAAATACAAGTGGATTTTAAAGAATTAAAAGGTAAGCTCGAAGCTAAAGCTCAAGAAATAGGAGTTTCTATTAAAATTCAACGCGAAGATATATTTAGTTCAATGCATACAATCTAAAAATTAAGAAGAACATATATTTATTCTAATAGCATAAAATCTAAAGCTTAAGGAGATGTAATTCATGATTAACTATAATAATATAATGGAAACAATCAATATGATTGATAATCAAAAACTTGATATAAGAACAATTACAATGGGTATATCCCTTATGGACTGCTGTAGCAATGATGGAAAAGTGGCAAGAACAAGAATTTATGATAAAATAACAAAAAGCGCTGAAAGGTTAGTTAAAGTAGGACAAGAGATTGAATCAGAATACGGAATACCTATTATTCATAAAAGAGTGTCAGTAACTCCTATATCTCTTATTGCACAAGCTTGCGATGATACTAACTATGTTGAATTTGCTAAAACACTTGATAAAGCCGCAGACACTTTAGGAATTAACTTTATAGGTGGTTTTTCTGCACTTGTACAGAAAGGATATTCTAAAGGAGATAAAATACTTATTGAATCTCTTCCTGAAGCCTTAGCTGCTACAAAAAATGTTTGTGCTTCTATTAATGTAGGCTGCAGTAAAACTGGAATAAACATGGATGCTGTTAGAGACATGGGAAGAATAATTAAGCAAACTGCATACCTTACAAAAGACAGCGAAAGCATAGGCTGTGCTAAATTAGTAGTGTTTGCTAATGCAGTAGAAGATAATCCATTCATGGCTGGAGCTTTTCATGGAGTTGGTGAAGCAGAATGTATAATAAATGTTGGTGTAAGTGGACCGGGTGTTGTCAAGGCTGCTTTAGAAGAAATTAAAGGACAAAGTTTTGATGTGCTAGCAGAAACAATAAAGAAAACTGCATTCAAAATAACAAGAATGGGTCAACTAGTAGCACAAGAAGCTTCTAAAAGACTACAGGTTCCTTTCGGAATAGTTGATTTATCCCTTGCACCAACCCCTGCTGTAGGAGACAGTGTAGCAAGAGTTCTTGAAGAAATGGGGCTTGAAAGCTGTGGCTGTCACGGAACTACTGCTGCTCTAGCAATCCTAAATGATGCTGTTAAAAAAGGTGGCGTAATGGCTGCCGAGCATGTAGGTGGACTTAGTGGTGCATTCATCCCTGTAAGTGAAGATGAAGGAATGATAAGTGCAGTAAAATGTGGAGCATTAAACCTAGAAAAATTAGAAGCTATGACCTGTGTTTGTTCTGTAGGTCTTGATATGATAGGAATACCTGGAGATACTCCTGAATCAACTATATCTGCAATCATTGCAGATGAAGCTGCCATTGGAGTAATAAACAACAAAACTACTGGCGTAAGAATAATTCCTGTTTTTGGAAAAACCCTTGGTGATGAAGCCGAATTTGGAGGATTGCTTGGAAAAGCTCCTATAATGGCTGTAAGTAAATTCTCAAGCCTTGACTTTATAGAAAGAGGCGGAAGAGTTCCAGCGCCAATTCATAGCTTTAAGAATTAGAAAGTTTAAGCGTGGAATTGGCGCTGGAACTCTTCCGCCTCTTTCTATAAAGTCAAGGCTTGAGAATTTACTTACAGCCATTATAGGAGCTTTTCCAAGCAATCCTCCAAATTCGGCTTCATCACCAAGGGTT
>NZ_JAEEGC010000169.1 GCF_019207025.1 Clostridium thailandense
TTGGAAACATATCCCGGAGTATAAGTTAAATGTCGGCCGTGGATGTCTATAATTACAACACCTATCATATTTACTTTCTCCCTCTCTTTTAACTTTAGTTCTTCTATTCTCAACTTCTATCTACATAATAAGTAAACGTATTTTAAATATCTTTTCCTAATGCCCTTGCAGCTCTTGCACATTTCCATGCAACATTTGCTATTCTTTCAAGTATCCTTTTCATATCTTCTGGTGTTTTATCTTTGTAGGAATCATCACTTATTTTTATAGTTGTATTTCCAATTTTATATTCTTGTACAATCATTAAAAACACTCCTCTAAAAATTTTCTCTTTATTTAGTTTATGACTTTATAGATTATTTGTGATTAGTTATCACTACAACACATCTTTTAAAAATCACATAAAAAATAAACTAATATCTTTTTTATAAAACAAGACATGCTTAAATATTATTAACATATCTTTTAGTATTGAGTTTTTTAACTGAAAGGTGGATACTATATGTCATACTGTCTATATCTAAGGAAATCTCGGACGGACATCGAAGCTGAATATAGAGGCGAAGGTGAAACCCTAGCCAGACATGAGAAATCCCTTATGAACCTTGCCGAATGTTTAAAACTTAACATAACTGAAATATACAGAGAAATAGTCTCCGGAGAAACCATTGCCGCCAGACCTATTATGCAAAAACTTCTCTCAGAAGTTGAACAATCAGTCTGGGATGGAGTTCTAGTTATGGAAGTTGAACGTCTAGCCCGTGGTGACACCATAGATCAGGGTATAGTTGCCCAGACCTTCAAATATTCAAATACTAAGATCATAACTCCAATGAAAATATATGATCCAAATAATGAATATGACGAAGAATACTTTGAATTTGGCTTATTTATGAGTCGTAGAGAATATAAAACCATAAACAGAAGATTACAACGTGGAAGAATTCAATCTGTAAAAGAAGGTAAATATTTAGGCAACAAACCGCCTTATGGATATGTTAGAAAAAAGCTTGAAGATCAAAAAGGCTATACTCTAGAAATTAACCCTAAACAAGCTGATATTGTAAAAATGATATTTGAGCTTTATACCAGAGGAGAAAAACAAGAAAATAGAGAATATAAAAGGTTAGGTGTTGGTCTTATAGTTAGAAAACTAAATGACCTTAGAATCCCTCCAATGAAAGGTGATGTATGGGTTAACTCATCTATCCTCGGAATACTTCGAAATCCTACTTATACAGGAAAAATCCGTTGGAATTCCCGTCCTCAGAAAAAGAAGATGGTTGATGGTCAAATGAAAAAAGAAAGACCTAGAGCAAATCCTAAAGATTGGATACTTGTTGAAGGGCTGCACGAAGCCATAATCAATAATTATACCTTTAACCTTGCTCAAGAATACCTTAAAACTAATCCTTCTACTCCATGTCCAAAGGATAGAGGGTTAAAGAATCCACTTTCAGGATTAATTGTATGCGGCTTGTGTGGAAGGAAAATGGTTCGAAGATCTTATAGTAAAAAAGAGTACCCAGACACTTTGATTTGTCCTTCTACTGCATGTCCTAATATAAGCTCACAGTTACCTTATATAGAAGAAAGGCTGCTGGAAGCTCTTGAAAATTGGTTAAGAGGTTATAAAATAACTTGGGAAGCCAAAGATAATGAAAAATCCAATCAGGATATACAAATAGATATAAAAAGGAAGGCCCTCAAAACTCTTGATAAGGAACTTAAAAATCTCGAAAAGCAAATGGAGAATATACATGACTTACTTGAACAAGGTGTATATTCTGTAGATACATTTCTTGAACGTTCAAAAATTCTTAATGATGAAATTGATAAAACTCAAAAAGATAGAGAAACCCTTCTTGATGATCTATGCTTTAACAAAGATAAAGATAAAAATGAAAGTCAAAAAATAATTATTCCTAAGGTTAAAAAATTACTTGAACTATATAAGGTTACAGATGATCCATCTTTAAAAAACGAACTATTAAAAGAAGTGGTTTCAAAAGCTGTTTATACTAAAACCACAAAAAATAGCCGCTGGCATGACAAGTCAGATGACTTTGATCTTGTTCTATCGCCTAAGCTGTCATTCGATAATAACAACTTATAACATGATGGTACCGAAGAATTAGCTCACCTAGAAATAGTTGGATCAATAGTTCATCAACTAACTAAAAATGCAAGTATTGAAGAAATCAAAGCAGCTGGTTTAGACTCCTATTACGCAGATCATGATACAGGAATTTATCCAGTAAACGCTTCTGGTGTTCCATTTACTGCTGCATATATACAATCAAAGGGAGATCCTATAGTTGATTTAACAGAGGATTTAGCTGCAGAGCAGAAGGCAAGAGCAACTTATGAATATCTTATTCAAATGCTTGATGATCCAGATATTATTGAACCTTTAAAATTTTTAAGAGAAAGAGAAGTTGTACATTATCAAAGATTTGGTGAAGCTCTTAGAATAGTTCAAGACTATATACAAGAACCTCGCTTATTTACTATGCCAAAACCAGAGTTCTTAAAGTAAACTATAACATGTCCTGATTTTATTAAAATCCTAGTTGTGTACTTTTAAGTTTCCAACTAGGATCTTTTTTATATCAAAAGCAAATTTATTTTTTATTTTGATGCTTAGATTTAGCTTTACTTTTTCCATTTCCATTAATTTTTTCTTCACCTTTTACGCTTGAGCTATTATCTAAAGCTGGGGAATTATTTTTATTTGTAAACCCTTTGTTATCAATGTTTTTTATACTTTGTTCTTTAGTATTATTACTATCTGGCAAACTGATATTTTTATCATCAGGAGTACTGTTCTTAGTAACATCTTCTGTACTACTATCTTGATTTCTATTTTCACTAGTGGTAACTGAAAGATCATATTTTTTTCCATGATCAGTTGCCAAATAGCCAGATAATAATGCAATAAAAATTCCTGCCAGTACTAAGGCTACTTTTTTTCTATTTCTATTTCTCTTAGTTATTTTAGTTTTGTTTAAAGCTTTAATTTTTTCTAATACTATAGCTTTTATTTTTTTTAATATTTTAAATTCAGCAAAATCATCTAAATGTGTCTTACTCTTCCTCTTCATTTTAAAAACATTAGTATTGGTTAACACCTTAGTATAAGTATCTTTATCTTCATTGCACATCAGTAATGTTTTCGTATTATCATTAAGACAACTTTTTAGTTCTTCTTGAAATTCTTCTATAGAATTGTATCTTTTATCTATGTCAATTTGCATTGCCTTTTGTATTACTCTCTTAAGTCTAATATCGATATTTTCTCCATAACTTTCATTCTTTACTGGCTCGAAAAAATTAGCTGGAGCTTTTCCATTAATCATGAAATATATTACCGCTCCAAGTCCATATATATCTGTTTGTCTACAAGTTTGTTCCATTCCATATTGCTCAGGAGCCGCATATCCCTTAGATCCCATATAAATGGTATCCTCCTTATTACCCTTTTTATATACTCTTGAAATACCAAAATCAATTAGAACAATTTTACCACTTAAAGTTATCATTATATTTGATGGTTTTAGATCTCTGTATATAATGGGTGGCCTGAAACTATGGAGATAGCGTATTATATCACTTAAACTCAATGCTATTTTACATAGTTCGTGAATATCTATTTTTTTATTTTTATCTATGTAACTTTCTAGAGTTTCTCCTTCAATATAATCTTCAACCATATACAGGTTGTCATTCTCATAAAATATATCAACTATTCTAGGAATACCTGAGTGACTTAATTTTTTAAGTATATCAGATTCTGTTAAAAAATTTACATTACTTTTTAGTGATTTATCAATCTCCTTGATTGCCCATAAATTTTCTAACTTTATATTTTTACATAAATAAACAGTGCTCATTCCTCCTTGCCCAAGGGTTTTTATAACTTCATATTTTTTATCTAAAATATATCCACTGTTTAACATTTTTCACCTCTAAAAAAATCTTTATACGTATATCAATATACGTATAAAGATTTTAATTTAACGGGGTACTATGAAAAATTTAATATTTGTTAGTCACCTAATAAATCTTCTACCTCTTTTAATATTTTAAAATTTGTTAAATCATAATGTAGAGGAGTTAAAGTAACATATCCTCTTCTTAAGTAGTATATATCCGTATCTTCATAATCATCATTATTTATTTTTCCCCTTAACTTATAAGATTTATGATTATCTTCCCTAATCTCTTCTACAAAATAACTATCGTAAAGTCTGTTCCCTATTTTACAAACTTTTATTCCCTTTATTTCTTCTTCAGGTAGTAATGGAACATTAATATTTAATACCACATCATCTTTCATAGGTTTATTTTGAGCTTTTGATAATATTTTTATAGCATATCTCGCAGCAATCTCATAATTATCTGCTCCATCTTTTATATATGATGACACTGCTATAGATGGTATTTTATACATAGCCGCTTCAATTGCAGCTGATACCGTTCCAGAGTAAATTACATCTGTTCCAACATTTGCTCCATTGTTAATTCCTGATAACACCATATCTATTTTTCCTTCTATAAGCTTTTCTACTGATATCTTCACGCAATCTGCTGGTGTGCCACTAATACTATATGCTTTTGACTTTATTCCTTCAAGCTCTACTTCTTTAATAACAAGCGGCTCTTCTATAGTTATTGAATGTCCACAAGCGCTTCTTTGACTATTAGGTGCAGCAATTATCACCTCATGATATTTTTCAAGTTCTTTTGCTAATATAGCTAATCCTTTTGCAGTGACTCCATCGTCATTAGTCAATAATAACCTCATAAATAGTCCTCCATAAATAATTAATTTACTTATAATTATAACATTTAATAAGTTATTCTATATAAATCCTACAATAATTTTACTATACAGGTATACTTACATAGTATTTGTAAAAATCATTATAGGATACAAAAAGTAATAGTAGAAAAAAATAATTATGACATCATATTTAGGAGTTTTTTTCATGATAGAAAGTTTTGAGAAAAATCTTATTTCGAAGGGTGGAAAATAATACTATGAATGCAAATATGGACAAATACAAAAATTATACTGAAAAGATAGAAACAGCTCATACTAAAACAGAGTTAGCACACGAACTAGGCGTTAATATGCCTAAAGATGGTTACTGGGGAAATGTACCTTCTAGAGTGTGTGGTACCATTGGCGGTGCTATGGGTGGAAATATAGTAAAATCTGCAATAGAGCAATATGAACTAAAACTAGCTGAAAAAAAATAAATAATCATACGCACCAGATAAGGAGGTGTGTTAAATGTCCGAGGGAACAATTCAAATTCCTAATCAGATAACATTAAATTTTAACAAAGATCAACTTGATTTAATTAGAAACACCGTAGCTAAAGGTGCTACAGAAGACGAATTGCAAATATTTTTATATCTATCTCAAGAATATAATCTAGATCCATTTAAAAAAGAAATTTGGTTTACTAAATATGGCAATCAAACTAATATAATGACAAGCAGAGATGGATATTTAAAATTTGCACAGACCAATAAAGAATTTGGTGGTCTAATAAGCTTTGTGGTTCACGAAGGTGATGCTTTCGAAATAGATGCTGGGGAATATAAAATAACCCATAAGTTCGGTACTAATAGGGGAAAAATAATGGGTGCATGGGCTAGATGTGATAGAAAAGGTAAAAAACCCTTTATAAGTTATGTATCTTTCGAAGAATACAACCAGAACAACACAATATGGAGAAAGTATCCTAGTGCAATGATTCAAAAGGTTGCAGAAGTATTCGTACTAAAAAGAGCCTTTGGTATTAATGGATTAGTAACAAAGGAGGAGATAAGTGATTCATCCTATGAGCAAAATTATATGGATACTCATTCTAAAAATCGTATGATGGAGAAAGAGCAAAAAACAACAATATGGGATCTAGCCAGATCAAAAGATATGTCTATTGATAGCCTAAAACAATATACTATAAAGGAATTTGAGACTCCACTCTCTCACTTAACTTATCATCAAGCAGAATCTCTAATGCAAAAACTATCTGAAATTAAAAACGATGATAAGAATGATCTAAGACTAAACTCTAAAAAAGAAGAAGTACTAAATGCTCCTAAATCTATTGAATGAATAAATAAATTAAACATGTCTTTAATATCAAAGACATGTTTAGTTTAAAACAATTACTATAATTAAAAAACAAAATTTTTTATATAAATCTAATCACACAAAATTACATTTTACATATACTAAATATATAAATAATTATATTCATTCCAACTACTATAAATGTGAAATTTTCCATACTTTGATATATTACCCCCACTTAACTTTTGCAAATTTTCCCTATCACCTCCAACTTTTAAGTACTTTGAGTACTTAAAACCCTATTTCAAGAATCTAACCTATGCTTTTAAAAAAGAGACATAGGTTAGATTGTTTTTTCTTCAATTGCCTTCCAAATTTCCTCTTCAGATTTATCCTCAAGAAATCTATATTTATTGTCTTTCATCGATGTATCAAATTGGCATACCGATGGATAAATACAATATTCGCAGGAATTTCTATTCTTCTTTTTACACGGTTCAATATCAATATTTCCTTCTAATATGTGCTCACATAATTGTCCTATAGTGTCTTTTACATATTTTCTTAAAAGCTGAAATTGTTCCAATGTAGCTACAGAAGATTGTGATTTTGATATAGTTCCATCTTTTTTAATAGATACTGGAATTATGTCTGAACTTTTTTCTATTTCACTATCCATTTCTTTTACTATCTCTAAACTATCCAATAGAAGTCCATTCATTCTTAAGCTTTTAATTATTCTTTTCTCTATTTCACTATCTGTCAACTCACCCTTGCCTTTTATTATAGGGTCATCAAGCTTAAAATAAAGAATTCCTCCAGGTAGAGCATCCTTATTTGTTTTTTCCTCCAATTCTGTCAGCATAGCGTCTAAATATATTAGAAGTTGCATTTGAAGACCATAATATACATCTGATAATTTAAACTCCTTAGTTCCAGATTTATAATCTATTATCCTTAAGTAAGTTAACTGTTCCTCCTCCATACTATCCACCCTATCTACTCTTCCTATAAGACTTACAGTTTCTCCTGAATGCAGTTTAATAGTTATTGGAGGGAAATCTCCGGAATTGCTGAAACTTAATTCATATCCTTTAGGTATAAACTCTCCTCTCTTTATATGTTCTGTAATGAGCCATACTGATCTTGTAAGTATCTTTTTTACTCCATTAGCTATATGATTATATCGCTTTGAACTATTAAGTATAGATCCTGGAATTTTAGCAATAGTCGTGTCTACAATATTGTTAACATTTTTTTCACACCACTCTCTATCTATATCCTTCCAACTTAGGTTATCCTCTTTTAGCATAACCGAAAAACTTTGCAATACACTATGCATAAAGCTTCCAAGGTCTGGTGAACTAAGATTATAAATTTTCCTAGCCTTTGCTTTTAAACCATACTGCATAAAATATGAAAATGGACATTCTACATATCTTTCCAATCTTGATACGCTTATGTTCATATGGTTTCCATATAACTTTCTTACTTTTGAGTTATCTATAATTTGCGTTTTGTTAGTGTAATTAAATCCTTCTAATACTGAGTTGAGCTTTTCATTCCACTCTCCATTATTTTTATACCATTTATATACTTCGTACCATAACGGAGTAATATAATTTTCTTCAGCATCTTTTCTTATATTACTTATAAGCTCGTTAAAGGTAGCTCTTGGAGTAGAGATTGACTTTAAAGCTTCTCCTCCATTTGGTTTCTCTATTAAATTACTTTGTTCTACTATGTTAGGAAAAATTTTTTTTATTCTAGATATAATCATAGACGGTCTCTTAGCTTTTCCTTCTTCATCCGACATAAAGTAGCTTAACCTTAAATATTTGCTCATTATGGTTAATGTAGTATAAACTAAGAATTGTTCTTCAAAAGCCCTACTTCTCGTCTCCTTCGCTAATTCAATACCTTTATCTCTAAGCCCTTCTCTATCACTATCTGTTAATATTCCTTCCTTAGGAATAGCCGCAGGAAAAATTCCATCATTAACTCCAATTATGTATAAAGCACTTACATCATGACTTTTTAGTCTCGTTACACTTCCTACAAGCACCTGATCTAAAACCGGAGGAATTACACCAATTTGATATTCTGCAAAACCTGTAGCTAGTATTTTGGGGAAAGTATCCATACTTAAAGTATCTTCTCCAACAACCTCTACAATCTGATCTAAAACCTCTACTACAATATCCCATATTTGAGCATATTCATTTGATTTATCTAATTCGTTTGATTCCTTAAGTTCTTTTATCCATCCTTCTATTTTTTCAGGAACTCCAATTTCACAGAGAAAGTTGTATAACCCTTCACACATCTGCAATCCTTTTTTTCTTCCCTTTATACTCTCTGAAAGCTTTATAATCGGTTTTGTTATTTTATGTCTAATATTATTTATTTTCTCTAAAAGTTCTTTTTCTTCTTCACTAATCTCTTCATTTTCAAAGCTATAGTTTATTCTGTAATCCCATAAACCATCTTGCGTCCACCTTTTACCTCTTATTCCGTTTGCAAGTACATAGTTTTCTAGCATGTCTATCTCATCATTGTGTAAATCTAAGAGTCCCGTTTTTAAGTATCTAAAAATACACTCATATGACCAATTTTTTGCAAGAATCTCTACTGCTGAAACTATAAGAACAATTATGGGATTGCTACTAATTTCTCTTTTTTTATCTATAAAATATGGTATATTATATTCTGAAAAAATTGCTCTAACTAAGTTTTCATATCCATCTAAGTCGCCACTTACTACAGCTATATCCTTAAACCTAAACCCCTCATCTCTACATATTCTTACAATATCCCTAGCAGTCTCTTCTATCTCCGTATATTTGTTCAAGGCTTTAAAAACATATAAGTCATCAGTTTTCTTCTTATATGTTTTGTATGGATAAGAAAATAAATAATGTTGCAAATGTTGAAATTCCTTACTATCTTTAAACCTATAACAAGGCTCGCATTTTAATGCTACAGGCTTATCGTACTTTATATTATTTTTTTGTATAATTTCTAAGATTCTTTTTTCTGTATTTTTAGTATTTAAAAATATATCTGTGTTTTCAACTTCACAATCTCCATTTAAGCAATCCGTGCACAGAGTTATATTTACTCTTCTAGCTTTATTCATTAGCTTTTCTAAAATAACATACTGCTGAGGTGTAAAACTTGAGAATTCATCTATCCAAATTTCTGTTTCATCGAACAAGCGACAATTATCAATCTTTTCCGCAAGCATAGTAAGATCATCTTCTGCATCTACATAACTTTTATGTAACCTTTTTTCAAACTGTGAAAAAATTAAAACTATATCCTGTATTTTATCCTTTAAATTTTCATTTTCTATTCTATCTAAAGAATTATTCAAAACGTCACTGTTAATATTATATCTTTTAAGTTCAGTAATAATATCACACATTGTTTTTGCGAACCCCTGCCTTCTAGCAGCTTTTCCGAAGGTTTTAAGTTTTTCCTTATTTTCCTCCAGTACTTTATGGATAATCATACTCTTTCCTGACTCATTAATATGTTGCCTTGTCAATCCACCTATCTCATTAAAAACTGTATATGCCATCCTCTCAAAACTTAAAACCTGAGCTTTGAGCATTCCTGCTTCTCCTACAGTTTCTATAAGATTTTTTTGTGCCTGAAAGGAAAATTGCTCTGGCACAAGAAGTATTAATTGCTGTATACAGCTCTCTTCTATTCTTTTCTTTATATCATTCAAACAATAATGGCTTTTACCACTACCCGATCTTCCAAAAATAAATTTTAAACTCATATTGTTACCTCACATAAGCTCCATTTTATTAAATCTATTATAGCATTAAAATGCTTAAAAAATTTTGCGATGTGAAATTTTTATTAGAGGACAATTGACAATTGACAGAGGACAGTGAAGGAGGATTTTTCTCCGTTACACTACAAAAAACCTTTAATTATAATAAGAGGCTGTTCGCATTATATAGATAACCACACCAGACACTTAACTTATACTCAGGGATATATTTACATTCTGGAAGACACATTTAAATACTTTTGCTACAAGTCTTAGCTCATATTTTTGAAAAAGCTTAGAAGATTTGATTGTTTGAGCACAGCGAGTTATCAAAGATTCTTAGCTTTTTTAAAAATATGGGCTTTAGACTT
>NZ_JAEEGC010000017.1 GCF_019207025.1 Clostridium thailandense
AAAGTATTTATCGTGCTGGAAGAATCTAAATATATCCCGGAGCATAAGTTAAGTGTCGGCCGTGGATGTCTATATAGTTTATAATAATCATTTTACAAAACAATTATTGCATAATTGTCTCATATTTGTTACAGTACTATTACATTTATTTTTTGCTTGTAAGATAAATATAGATAAACTACAATATATATGTAACTTTAAATCTGATCTTTGTTTTATATTAATCTTTTTATAAGAAGGTGAAAATATGAATATTTTTAGTAAAAAAAAATTAAAGGTAAGCAGACAATCTACAAAAAATCATACTAAATTCTGCATTGACTATTATTATTTGGAGAAATCTAATGATTTTAAGATTAAGATATTTGAAGAATTGTTTAACAAAAACGCATGTTTAACAATAGTAGACACTAACTTATCCTATCTCCAATCTCAAACTGGAAAAGATGAATTAGAAAATAATCTAATTACTTTATTAGATTATCTTAATGTGAAGTATAAAAAATTAATAGTTAAGCCATCTTCCAATGGATCAGGATTAAAAGCACTACTTAATAGTAAAGCTAAGGATAAAGGTAAAGAATACATAATCGGCTTTGTTGTTTCAAAAAAGGATCTTGAAACTATAGAACCTATCATTAAAACCTACAATACCCATTACTACATAGATTCCGCTGAATTGGATAAAGACGAGTTACTTGAACAAGTTGAAGTATACTATCATGATGAGGATGACCTATTAGATAAGTTTGCCTATAACATCTTTGATTGCAATTCTGTCAAAAATTTAGTCATAAATTCAAAAATCGAAAACACTGAATTCGTTGACTCTGTCGTTACTAAATTAGAAAAAGAATTTAATACTTAAATTTATAGACAAACACGACTGAAAGTAGACATATACCGAAGTCTAAGTCTACTTTCAGTCGTAGATATCTATAAACTCTATTTTGTATAAAATAAATCAACATTATCTTTTGTAACGACACTAACTCCTGTATCTACGAAGGATGGAAGTGGACCTGAACTTTTGCTTGATCCATCTGTAGATTTTATTAAGCCATGTTTAATTTCATAAAGGAAATTCATTGATTGATACCCCATAATATATGTACCCTGAGCAATTGAAGCCGATATAACTCCAGATTTAATTGCATCCAAAGTTCCCTTATCTGTGTCAAAACTCACTATCTTTACTTGACCAATTTTGTTTGCTTCTTTAATAGCAGCTGCTGCTGCAACACCACTTGTAGCTTCAGTACAAAAAACACCTTTTATGTTAGGGTGTATCTGTAGAATTCCCCCCAGCATCTTTGCAATCTCTGTTTGATCACCTTGGGCATTAGCCACTTCAACGAGCTTTAAATTTTTATATTTTGTTTCTAACGCTTTTTTAAATCCAGCAACTCTTTCCTCATGATTTTGTTGTGTTGGAAATGTAATTATAACAACTTCTCCGCCTGCTGAACCTACTTGATCATTTAAAGTTTTTGCAGCAACCTCTCCCGCATATTCATTATTTGTAGCAAGAAATGAATATCTTCCACTTCTTGGTGAATCAGCATCAAAAGTTACAACCGGTATTCCCGCTTCTATAGCCTTTTTGATTGGAGCATCTAGTGCATTTGGGTTAATACATGTAACTGCAATGCCAGCAGGCTTTTTAGCAATAACCTGTTCTAATGCTGTTACTTCTTGATTTATATCATATTGAAGACCACCTGTATAAATTGTTTTTATTCCATATAGATTCCCCGCATCTTCAAACCCCTTGTAACAACCTTTCCAATATTCAATGCCCGAATGAAAAGTAACCATGTAGTATTCTTCATTTTTTTCACCTACTAAAGGACTTTTGTTGTTTTTATTTGCAGCATCATTATTTCTGGAACATCCCGCTAATACCAAGCAAGATGCAAGTGTTACCATAATAATAAGCGAAAAAGTTTTTTTTGCTTTCAGCACCTAAACTCCTCCTCACTAAATTATTTCAAAATATATCTTAATTTTTATTTATATTTCTATGAGTTAAAAAATCTATAGTAACAGCAGCAATTAGTATGATTCCATTTACAAGGTCTTGCCAATAAACAGGAATATTCAAAATAATAAGTCCATTATTAATTAAATTTAAAAGAATAAGTCCAAGCACTGTTCCTAAAATTGTTCCTTCACCGCCATTAAGACTTGCCCCTCCTATAACCGCAGCCGAAATACTAATTATACTGAGCTCTGCTCCTGATCCTGTGGGTGGAGTTGCAACATTAAATCTAGCTGCAACTAATATTCCCGCTATACTTGCTAAAAAAGCTAATAAAACGTATACACAAATTTTTATTTTTAAAATATTTATACCGGACATAACAGCTGCCTTTTCATTGCTCCCAGTGTACAAAACCTTTCTCAGCACTTCAGATTTTCGCATCATAAAATCGCCAATAGAAGCAATTAATATAAACACTACTACTACAAAAGGCAATCCCAATATTGTACCATGGCCGATGAATGCAAAGGATTTTGGAACATTAAAAAGTGATATAGAGTATCCTTGAGTCAAAACATAGGCTCCACCCCTAGCTATCCCCATAATCGCTAAGGTGGTAATAAAAGGATTTAGTCCAATCTTTCCAATAAAAATACCATTAGCTAACCCGCATAACATACCAATAACAATGGCAATTAGACATGCAATCCATATATTTACTCCCGCCAAATATAATGCTCCAACTATTACTCCAGCAAATGATGTCACTGAACCAACTGATAAGTCAAATCCTCCAGAGACTAAAGCAATCGTCATTCCCACTGCAACGATTCCATCTCCAGATAAACCGACCGCTATAGACATTAAATTATCTGTAGTAAGAAAGTGTGGTGAAAGGATAGTTAGTATAAGACCTATTACAACTATTATAAAAATTATTGTAGTTTCCCTAAATAAAGTAATTTTCTTCCACAATGCTTTTAGACTTCCGTTCCAGCTCTTATTGTTTACTAGTGCCTTAGAATTCATTTCCAATTCCTTCCTCTTGTTCATATTTATTACTTTATCAGATCGTTTTCTTTCGTTTTTGAACTATATTAATTATATCAGTTAGTTACTTAATGTGTAAACTAATAAATTATTCTTATTATCTGAATAGCGCTATTTTTATAAAAACAAAAAAACATAAACAAGATTTAAACAAATCTTGTTTATGTTATAATTACCATTAATTATAAGATTTCTTTTATGAACTTTTAGATTTTGTATAAACATCAAAAGCTACAGCTAATAATAATACTAATCCCTTAATAGCCTGCTGCCAATCAATTCCTAGTCCAATCAATGACATACCATTATTCATAATTCCCATTACCAGACCACCTATAATCGCTCCAATAACAGTACCTATACCACCACTTGCTGATGCTCCTCCAATAAAACACGCTGCTATGGCGTCAAGCTCAAATCCTTGACCAGCATTTGGAGTTGCTGAGTTTAACCTAGCTGCGAAAACAAGCCCTGATAGTGCTGCTAATACTCCCATATTTACAAATACCCAGAAAACTAATCTTTGCGTCTTTACTCCAGATAATTTTGCCGCTTTTTCATTTCCTCCTAAAGCATAAATATGTCTTCCTAAGACTGTTTTAGTCATAATGAACGTATAACCTACGATCAAGACTGCCATTAGTACTAGCACATTAGGAATACCTTTATATGAAGCAAGATTAAAAGTAAACGCATTTATTGCAGCTATAATTAGTACTATTTTTGCTATAAATATTCCTTGAGAACTAACTGCAAGATTAAATTTCTTTTGAGTATTTCTCTTACGTATTTCAAATACTACATATATTACTGTACAAATTATACCTATCAAAATAGTAGTTATATGATAACTCTTACCATGGAAGATATCGGGTATAAAACCTGAACTTATTTTTTGGAAAGCTACAGGATATGGTGCAATTGACGTACCATTTAAGCTTACCATTGTTAATCCTCTAAATATCAACATACCTGCTAATGTAACTATAAACGCTGGGATTTTAACATAAGCAATCCAGAATCCTTGGAAGGCACCTATCAAAGCTCCCACTAATAACGAAAGAATTATACTAACAACAACAGAAAAATGCATTTTTATCATTAATATTGCTGATATAGACCCTATAATAGCTGCTACTGAACCAACGGACAAATCGATGTGAAACGCAACTATAACTAATAACATACCTACAGCTAAAACCAAAACATAACTATTTTGTAGTATCAAATTTGTAACATTCAATGGTTTTAACAAAGTACCACCAGTAACAATTTCAAAGAACCCTGCTATTACCACTAGTGCTATTACCATACTATATTCTTTAACAATATTTTTAAAGTTTCCCATCACTGTCCCCCCTGTTTTTGCTTTACTATAATCTTCTTTAGTCTTGTTTTTCACTATTTCATTAGAATCTTCCATCTACTACACCTCCTGTTTTTTGTTCACAACCAATTTCATGATTTTTTCCTGAGATGCTTCTTCACGACTTAACTCGCCCATAATTTTTCCTTCATTCATAACATAAATTCGGTCACACATACCTAATATTTCAGGAAGTTCTGAAGAAATAACAACTACACCTTTACCTTCTGCAACTAATTCATTAATAATAGTATAAATTTCATATTTTGCACCAACATCTATACCACGAGTAGGTTCATCTAGTATTAATACATCTGGTTTAGTAAAAATCCATTTACTTAACACAACCTTCTGTTGATTTCCACCACTTAAATTACCTGTTTTTTGCTGTATACTAGAACATTTAATGTTCATTTTTTTGCGAAAATTCTCTGATTCTAAAATCTCTTTATTATCATCTACTACAAAGTTTTTAGATATATGCCCTAGATTGGATAAGGTTATATTTCTCTTTATATCATCTATTAAAATTAATCCATATTCTTTTCTATCTTCTGTAACGTAAGCAATACCGTTTTGAACTGCTTTATTTACGGTACTAACGTTAATTTCTTTACCATCTTTATATACTTTTCCACTTATTCTCTTTCCATAAGACCTTCCAAAGATACTCATAGCTAGTTCAGTTCTTCCGGCTCCCATTAAACCAGCAATACCTACAACTTCACCCTTACATACATTAAAACTAGCATTATTAACAATTTTACGTTCCTCATTTGTCGGATGATATACAGTCCAATCCTTTACTTCAAAGAAAACATCTCCAATTTTATGTGTTCTCGTTGGATAACGATTTACCAAATCCCTTCCAACCATTCCCTTAATAATTCTATCTTCTGTTACACCATCTTTTTCAACGTCTAGTGTTTCTATAGTGGCTCCATCACGCAAAATTGTTATGGAATCCGCAACCTTTGAAACTTCATTTAGTTTATGGGATATAATTATAGAAGTTATCCCCTGTTTCTGAAACTCTAACATTAAGTTTAATAAATTCTCACTGTCATCTTCATTTAGTGCTGCAGTAGGTTCATCTAAGATTAATAATTTAACCTTCTTAGATAGAGCCTTTGCAATTTCTATTAATTGCTGTTTTCCAACTCCTAAAGTGTTTACACGTGTATTAGGTGATTCACTTAACCCAACTTTTTCAAGTAATTCTTTTGTATGATTGATAGTGCTATTCCAATCTATAACACCATTTTTAGCTTGTTCATTTCCTAAAAATATATTTTCCGCTATGGACAAATATGGAATCAACGCCAACTCTTGATGAACAATTACTATACCTAATTCTTCACTTTGTTTTGTGTCTTTAAATTCACACACATTACCTTTAAATAAGATATCTCCGGTATAAGTTCCATGAGGATATACACCACTTAAAACCTTCATAAGAGTTGACTTTCCTGCTCCATTTTCTCCACATAAAGCATGAATTTCGCCTTCCTTAACTTTTAAATTTACATTATCAAGAGCCTTTACACCTGGAAAAGTTTTTGTAATACCTCTCATTTCTAGAATGATATCCGACATGTATTGTTCAACTCCTTTAACATATTAAATAATTTAGTGATGGTAGTTACCATCACTAAATTATTTGAATCATTGATTTGATACTAATTTCCAAGTTTATCTTTAGTATAATATCCACTGTCTATTAATTCTTTTTGATAGTTTGATTTATCTACTGAAACTGGTTGACATAAGAAAGAAGGAACTACTTTAACACCATTATTGTATGTTTTTGTATCGTTAACTTCTACTTTTTGACCTTTTAATACAGCATCTCCAGCTGCAACAACTCTCTTAGCCAATTCTCTTGTATCTTTGAATACAGTTTGAGTTTGTTCACCTTTTATAATTGATTTAACTGAAGGCAATTCAGCATCTTGTCCTGTAACAATTGGCATCGGTTGGCTTGCTGTACCGTATCCAACACCTTTTAAAGAAGATATAATACCAATACTGATACCATCATATGGTGACAACACAGCATCTACTCTAGAACCAGTATAGCTCTTACTTAATAAGTTATCCATTCTTGCTTGTGCAGTAGCACCATCCCATCTTAAAGTAGCACATTGATTAAAATCTGTTTGTCCACTTTTTACTACCAATTTTTTCGAATCTATATATGGTTTTAAAACTGACATAGCTCCATTAAAGAAGAATTGTGAATTGTTATCATCTGGTGATCCAGCGAACAATTCAATATTGAATGGACCTTTTCCGTCCTTTAATCCTAATGCCTTTTCAATATATTGTCCTTGTAGAACACCTACTTTAAAGTTATCAAAAGTTATATAATAATCTACAGCATCTGTTTTTGTTATTAAACGGTCATAAGATATTACTGGAATGTGTGCATCTTTCGCTTTTTGAAGAACATCTGTTAACGCTGAACCGTCAATTGAAGCTACAACTAGTAAACTAACTCCTTGTGTGATCATATTTTCAATCTGAGAGACCTGATTTTGTACTACGTCCTCTCCATATTGTAAATTTGTTTTATAACCAAGTGCTTGGAAACCCTTAACAACATTGTTACCATCATCAATCCATCTTTGCGATGACTTTGTAGGCATTGCGATACCTATTGTTTTTCCATTAGAGGCTGCCCCTCCACTTGTTGCTGTTGAACCTGACTTGGATGATCCACATGCTGTTAGTCCAAATATCATGCTAGTTGCAATTACTGCCGTTAAAAGTTTTTTAATTTTCATTCACATTTCCCCCTCATTTTTGTTTTGTGTTCGTTTTATTTCGTTTGTTTTCGTTTACAATCACATTCTATCATACACGCAAATTCTTTGCAATAGTTTACATGAATTTTATTTTATTTTTTTGATTATTTTTTTACAAATTTATATATTTAAGAACTCTTATCACTTCCGATTTAAATTATTACGTTTCTTTTGCTTTCGTTTTTGTCCGTTTATCTAGAGTTTTAATAACTAAACATAATATTATAATATAGAAAATTGGCGTGCATAATGTAAAATTTTATTACAATAATGAGTTTTATCAACAGCTATCTAATGTTTTCTTTCCTTCACTTATGAAGTTGTAATATTATTTTTCTTAATGTATAATTAGGTTTGTAAATAAATAATCAATATAAAAAGGTACAGGTGGATTTTATGTTTGCTGCAGAGCGAATTAGATTAATAAAAGAACTTTTAACGGATAAAAAGCATATTGATGTTTCCACATTAAGTTCTCTCCTTAATGTTTCTGAAGTAACAATAAGAAGAGATCTTGAGAAACTTGAAAATCAAGGATTTCTCACAAGAACACATGGTGGAGCTATAATTAATGATGAATCAGTGGCTGAAGATACAGAATACGACAATGATTTTGAAGACCCACTTGTTGAATATAGAAAAGAAATAAGTGATATTGCTGTACAACTAATTGAAGATAATGATGTAATAATTTTAAGTCCAGGACCCACTAATTTACAAATTGCTAAAAAGCTGTCCTCAAAACGAAATGTAACAGTACTCACAAATGATCTCAATATTGCAAGTGAAATTTCAAACAATATAGGTAATAAGGTAATCCTTCCTGGTGGAGACTTAGACCCGGTTACTTTAAATTTATTTGGTAAACTAACAGAAGAAAATATAAGAAAATTTTATGTTAATAAAGCTTTTATTGAAGTAGATGGTGTTAGTCTTGACAGGGGTTATACTTTACAAAATATCGATAGGACCTCTGTAGTCAAAGAAATGCTTGGTATTTCTCATCAAAAGATTATCGTATGCACATATAAAGCTTTTGATTTTATAGCCTTTTCTCAGTTGGCCCAAATATCAATTGCCAATAAACTTATAACAAATCCACAAATACCTGATAACTATAAGAATTATTTTTTTGAAAACAACATTCAACTTTTTACTGCTTTTAATACTTATGAAGGTGGTATATAAATGAATAATATTATATTAAAAATTGAAAATATAAACAAAAAACTTTCTGAATACTTCTCCTTAAAGAATATAAATATAGAATTAAACAAGGGTGAGGTACACGCAATAGTTGGTGAAAACGGTTCCGGTAAGTCTAGCTTGATGAATGTCTTATGCGGCATATATACAAAAGATAGCGGTAGTATTTATATAGATGGCATATTGGCTAATATAGACTCTCCCTCCACCGCAAAAAAACTTGGTATTACAATAATTCATCAAGAGTCTTCACTTTTTGAACATATTAGCATTGCAGAAAATGTCTTTATAAATACCATGCCATATTTAAACAAAAAATTCAGAATAGTAAATTTTTCGAAAATGCATTCTGACTGCAAAAATCTACTTAATAGACTTGGCCTTAACATAAGTAGTAAAACCCTTGTGAGATATCTTAATCCAGCTCAAAAGCAAATTGTTGAAATTGCAAGAGCTTATGCCTCTAAATCTAAAATAATCATCATGGATGAACCAACCTCCTCTTTAGGGGAAAATGAAACTCCAATGCTCTTTAATATTATAAATGAATTAAAAAGTAATGGAGTTTCAGTATTCTATATAACTCATAAATTTGAAGAGTTAAAACAAATATGCGACAGGGTTTCTATAATGAAAGATGGCAAAATAATAGAGACCAAATCAATTGAAAATATAGATATAAGTGACATATTTCATGTAATAGCTGGCTTCGAACTGAATAAACCATATCCTAAAATAAATTTTAAGCTAGGTAAGGAAGTTCTAAAAATAACGAAATTAAATTCTGAAGGATTTTTAAAAGATATCAGTTTATCTCTTAGGAAAAGAGAAATACTAGGTGTAACAGGCTTAATTGGCTCTGGTGGAACAAAAATTGCAGAAGCAATATTTGGCATTAGCAAGATTGACTCTGGAGAGATTGTTATAAATGGAACTGCTAAACAAATTAATTCTCCTTATGATTCTATTAAATCTGGTATAGCATATGTTACAGAAGATAGAATTGTTAATGGGATATTTCCAAGTCTTAAAATATATGAAAACCTTTCAGCTGCAAGTACATCCAGAGTATCAAGCAAATTTTTAATAAATAAGAAATACGAAAAGGAAATCGCAACTTCCTATGTAGATAAGCTAGCAATTAAGCCTCCTACAATAAATGATAAAGTATCACATTTAAGCGGAGGAAACCAGCAAAAATTAGTACTAGCCAAATGGATTATGTCAAAATCGAAAATATTTATTTTTGATGAGCCCACAAAAGGCATAGATGTAGCCTCAAAGATAGATGTTTATAATTTAATGAATGAACTTTTACAAAAAGGTGCTTCTATACTACTCATATCCTCAGATATTAATGAACTTATAGGTATGTGTGACAGAATATCAGTACTATCAAATGGAAAAATTGTTGACACCCTACCAAGACAAAGTTTTTCCGCAGAAAAAATACTTCAATTAGAAATCAATAAATAAGCGAGCTGGTGCAGTTCTCTATAGATGCACCAGCCTCATTATCATAGAATACCTCTACAAGAGTTTCTAACTATTAACTCAGGTTTATATATATAATTATTCTTGTCAATTTTTCTCTCTATTATATCCAGCAGCATTCTTGCGGCTTTCCTACCCATATCTGTTTTAGGATGCTTTATAGTAGTCAGCTTAACTTCTGTTGCTGTCGCAAGGCTTGAATCATCATAGCCTATAATTGATATATCTTCTGGAACTTTAAGATCACAATCTCTTACAGCTTGTAAAACTTGAAATGCTATTTTATCGTTATAACAGAAAAATGCAGTAGGTTTTTCCTTTCGCGACAAGACATTACTTGCAAATTCATAAGCATAGGAACTCAATTCTTTAGTGGTATAATTGCCCAATAAATCATAATTAATCTGTATACCGAACTCTTCGAGGGCTTTGATATACCCTAGTCTTCTATTTACTCCCTGCATATCATCACTCTTAAAAATTCCGCATATTCTTCTATGACCTAACTGAAGTAAATACTTTGTTCCAATGTATCCTCCATCAAAATCATTCATACCTAAATACGAACAATCTAATTCATTATATTTAGCATGAAACATGACATATGGAATTCCCTTTTTTTCAAGCTCTTTAAAATAACTTATATTTACATTTTCTAAAGAACTTAATGTAGGCTCGATTATAACCCCATCAAAATTTCCGTCAATAACTTTTCTGAGACATTCTTTTTCTTTATTTTTATCGTTGTTAGTATTAAAAAGAGAGAGTGTGTCACCGGACGAACTTAAAACATCTTCTATTCCACTTATAATGCCCGGAAAAATATAGTCAGATATATAAGTTGTAATTATAGCTATATTTCTACTTGCTTTCTTTTCTATACTATAACAACAGAAAGTTCCTTTTCCTTGTTCTCTTTTTATAAAACCATTATTCTCTAAGTTATCTAATGCTTTTCTCACTGTGTGCCTGCTTACATTAAAAGTTTGAGCTATTTCATTTTCAGTTGGAATCTGCTCCATATATTTTATAGCACCAGAATATATATTTTTGATAAAATGCTGTTCTATCACTAAATACTTAGGTAATCCATTATTCTCCATAAATTTTCTTGTTCTCCCTTCAATTGTACGTACAATCAATAGTTCTATTTTACTATCTGAGCTAACTTTAAGCAATATCTATAATTCAATAAAATGCAAATCTTGTACAATTTCTTGACTTATGGTTAATGTAGTATTTTGTAAAAAAGGGCTGTTACACTTATACAAGATACCTACACTAGACAATTAACTTATTCCGGAGTATAAGTTAATTGTCTGCCCTAGTTCTCTATAGTGCGACAGCCCATTTTTTATAAAAGTGCATGAATGTTAAAATTAGCGTAAGCGATAACCCCATGCAACTTCATTGCATCTAAGTTGGTTTCTGAATGTAAGTGGTGATGTATTTTTATCAATAACTACACATTCTATTCCTGCTATTTCTGCCCAATCTACAAGATCTTGTGAAGTTACTCCATATGAGAAAGAGGTATGGTGAGCACCTCCTGCAAGTATCCAAGCTTCAGCAGCATCACGTAAGCATGGTTGTGGTTTCCAAAGAACACGAGCAACTGGAAGCTTTGGCATATCATTTTCAATTTTTACAGCGTTAACTTCATTTACAATTAGGCGGAATCTATTTCCCATGTCAATTAATGAAGCGCAAACTGCTTCCCCTTCTCTACCATTGAAAGTTAAACGTGCTGGATCATCTTTTCCTCCAATTCCTAGAGGATGGACTTCAATTTTGGGACGCTTATCAGCTAGCGTAGGACAAACTTCAAGCATATGTGCTCCTAGTATTAATTCATTTCCTTTTTCAAGATGATAAGTATAATCTTCCATAAGTGATGTACCCTTAGGATCCATTACCTTCATTACACGAACTAAAGCAGCTGTTTTCCAATCACCTTCAGCTCCAAAACCATAACCTGCTTCCATTAAACGTTGAACTGCAAGTCCTGGCAGTTGTTTCATTCCGTGTAAGTCTTCAAAAGTAGTAGTAAATGCACTGTAGTTTCCTGCTTTCAAAAAGGCCTTCATTCCAAGCTCAATTTTTGCTTGTTCATAGATAGAATCATAAATTTTACCTGGCGTACGTGCTTCAGGTGCCATTTCATATAATTCGTTATATTCTTCTAAAAGCTTCTTTACTTCTGAATCTGATATTTCATTTATGCTATCTACTAAATCACCTATACCATATCCACTTACTGACCAGCCAAATTTAATTTGAGCTTCTACTTTATCTCCTTCTGTTACAGCAACTTCACGCATGTTATCCCCGAATCTTGCCACCTTAAGTTGACGCCCTTCAGTAGCTGCAGCTGCTGTCTTCATCCACTTTCCAACACGTGTACGAGTTTCTCCATCTTCCCAGTGTCCTACAACTACTTTACGAGAAATACCCATTCTTGCACCGATAAATCCATATTCACGATCTCCATGAGCTGATTGATTTAAATTCATGAAATCCATATCAATGCCACCCCATGGAATGTCACGATTAAATTGAGTGTGAAGGTGTAATAATGGCTTTTTAAGTTCAGAAAGTCCAGGTATCCACATTTTTGCTGGTGAGAATGTGTGCATCCATGTAATTATACCAGCACAGGAATCGTCCGCATTAGCTTCTATACACACTCTGCGTATAGCATCTGGTGTAGTTACAACAGGTTTAAATACTACTTTATAAGGAATTGCATTATCATCATTTAAACCGTCTACTATAATCTGTGAATGTTTATCTACCTCTCTTAATGTCTCTTCTCCATAAAGATGCTGACTTCCAGTAACAAACCAAAATGAATATTCTCTTGTTTCTAACATAATTAATCCTCCCTAAATTTTTACTAATTGTTATTTTATAACTGATTTAAAATCTATTTTTTCTTCTCTATTAGTTTCTTTGTATTTTCTATAATATCTTTATGTGTTAAATTAAATTTTTCAAATAACTGCTGAGGTTTTCCTGACTGACCAAAGCAATCTTTTACTCCCATTATCATCATAGGAACAGGATAGTTTTCTACAACTACTTCTGAAACTGCACTACCAAGTCCTCCCATAATATTGTGTTCATCTACAGTTAATATAGCACCAGTTTCTGAAGCTGCTTTAATTATTAGTTCCTTGTCTATTGGTTTGATAGTATGGATATTTATAACTCTTGCACTTATATTATCTTCTTTTTCTAAGGTTTCTGCCGCTTTAAGAGCTTCAAATACCATAGATCCGGAGGATATTATAGTAATATCCTTACCCTCCTTTAAGGTAACTCCTTTTCCTAATTCAAACTTATAAGTCTTTTCATCATTTATTATTGGCACGCCCATTCTTCCTAGTCTTATATAGAATGGTCCATCCGTTAATATAGCCGCCTCTATAGCCGCCTTAGTTTCAACCGCATCAACAGGGCATAATACAGTAATGTTTGGTATAGTTCTCATAATTCCTATATCCTCTAAACATTGATGTGTTGCCCCATCTTCTCCTACAGATAACCCAGCATGTGTAGCACATATTTTAACATTTAGCTTTGGATAACATACAGAATTTCTTACTTGTTCGAAAGCTCTCCCTGCTGCAAACATTGCAAAGGAACTAGCGAATACTGTATTGCCGCAAGCTGCTAATCCTGCTGCTGTGCCTATCATATTTGCTTCTGCTATTCCAAAATCAAAGAATCTATCTGGAAAAGCTTTTTTAAAAATTCCAGTTTTTGTTGCTTCTGCTAAATCTGAATCCAAAACAAGAAACTGATATTTGTTACCTAGTTCAGACAAAGCTTTACCATAAGCTTCTCTTGTTGCTATTATTTCTGACATTTAAAGCACCTCCAATACAGAAATCAACTCATCTAATTCTTTAATGGCTTGATTATACTGTTCTTCATTAGGTGCTGAACCATGCCATTTAGCTTGATTTTCCATGAAAGATACACCTTTACCTTTTGTTGTTTTACATATTACAGCTGTAGGTTTTTCTTTTGTTTCTTTTGCCTTTATAATTGCTGATTCTATCTGATTATAGTTATGTCCATCTATTTTTATAACATTCCAGCCAAAAGCTTCAAATTTTTTATCTATTGGTTCTGAGTTCATAACCTCACAAGTTGGTCCATCAATTTGAAGGCCATTGACGTCAACAAAAGCAGTAACATTATCTAATTTGTAGTGTGCTGCAAACATAGCAGCTTCCCAAATTTGTCCTTCTGCTATTTCTCCGTCTCCTAATGCTGCATATACTCTATAATTCTTATTGTGTATTTTAGCTGAAAGAGCCATTCCGTTAGCCGCAGATAATCCTTGTCCTAATGAACCTGAGGACATATCTACACCTTTTATATATTTCATATCTGGATGTCCTTGCAAAACACTATCTATACTTCTAAATCCCTTTAAATCTTCAACCGAAAAGAAGCCCCTTTCTGCTAAAACTGAATATAATGCCGGGGAACAATGTCCTTTGGATAGTACAAACCTATCTCTATCTTCCCATTTACTATTATTTACATCTATATTAATATTGTTAAAATATAGTACTGTCAATACATCTGCTATAGAAAGTGAGCCACCTGGATGCCCTGATTTCGCTCTATATACTTGTTCTACTATGTGTTTTCTAACTTTTGTTGCTATAATAGCCAATTCTTTTTCTTTACTTTTATCCATCTGTATCCTCCTAACAGTTTATTTATGACTAACCTTTTAGCAATTTTGTCACTAGCTGTTTAGCTACTTATATTACATTAATTTTATTGTCCATAATATGCATTTTTTCCATGCTTTCTTAGGAAATGTTTATCCAAAAGTATTTTGTTCATAGACTCCATACTCCCTTTTAAATTAATAGTATTAAAAGCCATTTTAGCAACTTGTTCCATTACTACAGCATGGTAAACAGCGTCTGCTGCATCTTTTCCCCAACTAAATGGTCCATGTTCATTTACCAATACTCCTGAAACAAATAACGGATCTATATCTTTAAAAGTTTCAATTATTACATTTCCTGTTTCTTTTTCATATTCTCCCTTTATCTCCGCTTCAGTCATTGGCCTTGTGCACGGTATGTCACCATAGAAATAGTCTGCATGAGTTGTGCCGAATGCTGGTATACTTAATCCTGCTTGAGCAAAGCTAGTAGCCCATTCTGAATGAGTGTGAACTACTCCTCCTACTTCCTTAAAAGCTTTATAAATTACAAGATGAGTAGGCGTATCTGAAGATGGCTTTAAGTTTCCCTCTACTATGTTACCTTCAAGATCAACAACCACCATGTCCTCTGCTTTTAGCTTATCATAATCCACACCGCTTGGTTTTATAACTACAAATCCCGTTTCTTTATCTATAGCACTTACATTTCCCCAAGTATATATAACAAGATCTTTTTCTACTAATTCTAAATTCGCTTCTAGCACTTTCTTTTTTAAATCTTCTAACACACTTCAGCCCCTCTTTCTTATTACATTATCCTTAAATTCAATTAATCGTTTGCATAGTATAGTATAATTTTACTATAGACTACAAAAACCTTTTAATAATTGTATGTACTTAAACAAAATTTGTACGTACATCTTGTAGCTTTATATTATCATCTTAAATCAAATTAATCAATAACCAAAATAAAATATTTTAAGAAAATTTATATTATTTGTATTAATAAAATTGCTTAAAAGTGTACAAGTCTACTTATCATATCGATCATTAAAAGCAAGTAATTTTTTATAATCTTCGTATGTATCTATATCAGTAAGTTCATATTCATCTTTAATGTCTACAAAAATTATATCTTCAGTATGCTTATTAATAACATTTTTCCCACCATTATCACCTTCAAGCGACATCAGCTCACCTATAAGTTTCTTTGGAAATATTACAGGATTTCCTCTTCTGTTTTTAATCCTCGGAATAACTATATTGCAACTATCGTATTTATTAAAGGTATTAATTAATAGTTTTATAGTATCAATACTAATTAAAGGCTGATCTGCAGTAAAGAACATATATCCATCAGCTATTGGAGTACTATTTATTCCTAGCTTTATCGATTCACTCTGCCCTTTGTACGCATTTTTATTTTCTACAGCTTTAAGGCCCTTTTTAGTTGCTATATTTAATATTCTTTCATCTTTTGATACAATTATACTACTATAAAAATTACAACTTATCACCTTTTCCATAATATATTCAGCTAGTAGTTTATCCCTAAAAGGCATTAAAAGCTTATCTTTACCCATCCTCTTGCTATAACCAGAGGCCATAATTATTGCATTAATCATTATCTATCTCCACCTTTAAATCTTAAAGTTTAATTAGACTATATTCTTTGTTTTTTAAGCTTCCACTTATAATTCTATCTATATAACCTTTATTTTTCTCTAAAATACAAGTTATTAGTTTGTACGCTAGTTCTCTCTTTCCTAACCCCTCCACCTTATTTATAAATAATATCTTCTCTCCTTTTGAATCTTTAAATAAACCTTTATTATGATAAATTAGAGAAACCAAACCTGCTATGTTAATCAGATCATTTTCTTTCATTTTTGTAATATTAATAAACTTTTCTAATCTATGGACGTTATCATTGTTTATTTCTTTTCCTATTACTTCGATATCTATAATACCAATAGTCTTTTTCGTGTTGTTAATTACAACAGGCTCATCATCCTTCCAGCCCTTAATTGGCTTTTTTTTGGAACCATCCGCTTCTATCAATATATAGTCAAAATAGGACAATTTATTATCTATAACATTTTCATTTAATCCAATAATTTTATTTTCGCTATTTACACACTTACCATATAAATAAATTCCATTATGATTATTAAATTTATCAAAACTGCCCTCACCAATAGACACAAAATCATAATATTTCTTTTCAGGCATATAAATTTTTGTAGTAGTAGTTACAAGAACCTTACTCTCATTTCTAAGCTCTTCAGCCAAAGAATACATGAATGTAGTCTTGCCACCAGCGCCTACAATAGACACTATATCTCCTCTATTTAAATTCAATAAATCTTTCAGTTTCATATAACACCTCTAAGTTTATTTTATCATATATTATTCATCTTTCAGTGAGCATATAAAAACTTTTTATCTATAGCAAAAGCGTGCTGACCTAGTCAACACACTTTTTATTTTGCTCTAAAAGCCAGCTTAATACTACTTCTGAAAGAGCTATCCTCTTGTCTGAAAAAGAATGATCTGAATCTAAAATTATGCTTTTAAGATTAGCAGCTTTACCTTTTGGGAGAGAATCTACCAATGCTATATGGTGTTCTTCTATAGTTGCAGTATCGTCTCTGCTTCCAGCAACCATTAATATTGAGTGAGATTTTAATTTTTTCACTAAATTTATCAGATTCCAATTCTCCTTATTTTCTATAGCACTATTCAAGAATTCTTCTGCGGTAATACCCCTAAGTGGCAACATAGAATCCTTCCATAATTCAACAGAAGATTTAAATAATTTCTCACTTTTAAAAAGCATATCACCATATAATCCTACATTGAAGCCTGCAAGAGAAGCTACTAGTTTTATCTCAGGATGCTTTGCTGCAGTCATTAATGCTGTAAATCCTCCAAGGCTATGTCCAATTAAAATTATATTTTCTGAATCTACCCTATAAGATTTTTTACACTTTTCAGATCTCAAAAAATCTATAGCTGCATCTGCATCTTCAAGAACATTATTTACAGAGTAAAAGCCTTCACTTCCCCAACTTCCTCTATAGTGAAAAATCATGACATTGTATCCAGCTCGTCTAAAAACTTGTGCTAAATCAAAATTTTTTTCATATCCAGGAAATCCGTGGAAAAGTATTATTGTAGGATGAGGTCCTCGTCCTTGTGCAATATAGAGTGTGCAATTTAATCTACACTCGTTGCTATTAAGTGTAAAACACTCTAGCAATGCTGGATATTCCCTATCAATTTCTAAAGGATCACTATTTATGGCTTCTAAATTCATTTTAACTCCCCCTAACTTCTAAATAAAGCTAAAATACTAAGAAATAATACACTAAGGCTTAGTATTTTAGCTTAATTGTTTTGTGAAAAATATTTTCTATAAAAATTTATATATAGTTGTATAATTATATTTTTCTCCTGCCTTCAATATTGGTGAAGGAAAGTGCTTATGTTTTAAAGAATTGGGGAAATATTGTGTCTCTAAACACAATCCACTATTCTTCCCATATGTAACACCATTTTTACAATATTCATGTTCATCGACATAATTTCCAGTATAAAATTGTACTCCTGGCTTATTTGTATAAACTTCCATAATCCTTTCACTAACTGGATCAAAAACTTCAGCTGCTTTTTCTGGCTTTTCTTCACTTATGTTTAATATCCAATTATGGTCATATCCATGTCCAAATACAATTTGATCATATTCGCTGTGTATTCCATCTTCTATAGTAGTTAACTTAGTAAAATCCATTGGAGTCCCTTTTACTTCTTTAATTTCTCCTGTAGGTAAACTCTCTCTATCACTTACTGTAAATTTATCAGCATTTATCATAACTTTATGTTTTAAAATACTTCCAGCTGCATGACCTGATAAATTGAAATAGGAATGATTCGTTAAGTTTACTACAGTATCCTTATCTGACACTGCAAAATAATCAATCTTTAGACTATTGTCTTCAGTTAATGAATATACAACCCTTACCTTAAGGTTTCCAGGGTAACCTTCTTCCCCATCCTTACTAAGATAAGATAGTTGAAGACATTCTATTTCTCCCTGTGTTATTATTTCTGCTTCCCAAAGTACTTTATCAAATCCTGTTAGTCCTCCATGTAACTGATTTTCCCCTTCATTTTTTGTTACCTTGTACTCTATTCCATTAATTTCAAAGCTTGCTTTTTCAATTCTATTTGCATGTCGTCCTATAATTGCTCCAAAAAATGGACCTTTTTTCAGATAACCCTCTAATCTATCATATCCCAATACAACATCATCAAATTTTCTTTTTTTATCAGGTACTATAAGAGATACTACTACACCACCAAAATTTGATATTTTAGCAATCATTCCATTGCTATTGCGTAGAGTAAATAAATCAACATTCTTACCTTCTAATGTTTTTCCAAAGAATTCTTTAGTAATTGTCATATTAAACTTCTCCCTCCATGAATAAATTACCTTTTCATACATTGTAACATTAATTTTAGACTAAATTACCTTCTCAGAAAAAAAGAATAACTTTTCCATAGGAAGCAAAGTTGCACCAAGTATAGATGCATTTCCTTGTAATTCTGAGAAGGATATTTTACATTCTTCTTCATCGTAGAAATTATTTTCTTCAAATACCTTACTTTTTAAATCTTTTTCTATTAATGTTTTATAATACGATATTTCCCCGCCAATAATTATATTTCTAGGATCCAGCATTAAAATTATATTTTTAATTCCCTCTGCAAGATATTCCAAATATTCATCTAATATTTCCTTAGCCTTATCATTATCTTCTGCTAACCTTAAAAAATAATCTAAATCATTTTTGTCATCACCAAATGCTTTTTTATATTTATTGACTAATGATTTTTGTGAAGCATACAGCTCCCAACAACCTTTTTTACCACAATTACACTGATCTCCATCTTTTAAGATAGTCATATGTCCAAATTCTCCAGCACGTTTATTATAGCCTTTATAAAGATTGTCACCAATAATTATGCCAGTACCAATACCTTCTGTGATCGATATAAAAACTAAACTGTTTATAATATTATTAAAGTTAATAAATGCTTCTGCATATGCTGAAGCATTAGCTTCATTTTCAACAAAAATTGGGAATTCAAAATCATCTTGAAATTCTTTAAAACATATATTTTTTACCTTTAAATTTGGTGCATTCTCTAAAAGTAACTTTTTTTCATTAACTGTACCAGGTAGTGAAAAACCTATTCCTAATATTTTTTGTGTAGTTATATTATGAGCGCTTATGATATAGTCTACTTCTTTTCTAATCCTTAAAATTAACTCTTTAAAATTATCCAGTTTACTAGGTAAATCAAAAAATCTTTCTTCTATTATATCAAAATTTAAGTTTGACAAAATAATTCTAACTTTATCTTTTGCGATACATACACCAAAAGAATATCTGGAATCAGCAATAAATCTGATTATCGTAGGCTTTCTTCCACCAGTAGATTCTGCAACTCCAGCTTCATCTAAAAATCCCTGTTCTATGAGTTCTTTAACGTTGCTTATAACTGTTGGAATACTCAATTTCAAAGCTTTAGATATATCTTGTTTTGTCATCTGCTTATTTCTATACAATAGTTGAATTATTTTTTTTTGATTTATCACCTTTATCGTCTCTTGGTCTATAAAATTTAATTTATTCATTTTTTACCACCACTTAAAATTTTTATATTATAATAAGCTTATGCTTACAAAATGTCAATTTTAGCTCCACAGGTCTATAATACTATAAAACTTATTTATAAGTAACTATTTTCTATATATTTACTGTAAAACAACTAATTTCTTAAGTTTATTTCTAGAAAAACGTTTCCTTACGCATATAAGCAGCGGTCTAACTTCCATGACTGCTGCTTATAGTTATTTATTCTATACATTTACTAGCTCCTAAGCTTAACATTTCAAAACAACTTTTTATTCTTAGATAAGATGAATAAATTCCACCTATAAGTGTTACTGAAAGTAAAAGCTTAATTAGATCTCCTGCACTATATGGAACTAAATAATTTAATGTACATACAATACCAGGAATAACAAATAAAATTACTGATACTAATCTTCCGACTTTATCAAAAACAAATGGATTGTTAGACAGTTTGTTATATCTCTTAATAAACATTGATGTTATTAAAAATTCTAAGAATTTTAAACACACAAAACCTAAAAACCACATAGGTAAAGCCTTCAAAATTATCAATGCTGTATAAGAAAAAATTATATAGGTTAAATCTGCTGATACATCCAATTTAGCTCCTATAGTTGATGTAGATTTCATTTTCCTAGCAATTTTACCATCCAATAAATCTGAAAGACAAATTGCTAAAAATATAGCTATTATAGTTACAAATTTTTCTTTTCCATCTATAGGTTGTCCTAAAATAATATATGTAAATATAAATGACATAAATATTCTTACACCTGTGATACTATTAGGTATAAATTTAATAATCTTTTCCATACTGTTTCCTACCTTTTAAAATTATTATCAAAGCTATAGCTTTGATTATGATTCAATGCTATCATATAAATCTGGTAAAACCATATACAATCTAGAACATATTTTAGATTGTATATATTACTTTAATCCAAAAAATCTCTCATTATTTTTGTCAAAAACTTTTCCAATATACTTACCCATTATACCAATAATTCCAAGTGTTATTCCAAACATCATTATATTAATTGCTAAAACTAATCCTAAATTATAAAAAGGTACTAACATAGAAATTATTTTATTATACATTTATACCACCTCAACCCTTAATATATTTTATATCTATATTTAAATTTCTCTTTAATATTCAGCTTATATTTGTATTTTAGCTTTCAACTGTTACAGTTTAGTTACAATTCAAATACAGTTTAGGTACAATTTATTTACCTAATAAAAAATAAATAATCAAAAAACTAAACTTCTTCCAAACTAGTTTTGCCACATTTCTGCCTTATTTTTGTAATATAATTGTGATTATTTGTCTCTATAATAAATCTGAGATGATAAGGAGGAGATAAAAAATGAAAAAAATATTAAGTATCATAACTATTTTAACAGTTTTAACATTTGCTTTTACCGGATGCGGAAACAAATCACAAAGTAGTAGTACACAAAGTACTTCTACAACTGAAAGCAGTAACAGTAAAACAAACACTCAAAGCAGTGATGCTAGTAAAAAGACCCCTGACCTTTCAGGAGAGGTTACAGCAATTAGCGGTACTGAAATTACCTTAAAGCTTATTGAAGTTCCAACTGCGGGCGGAGATAAGAATGCTACATCTACTGATGGACAAAATAAAGATCAAAGTACAACAACAGATGGACAAAGTAAAGATAAGACTCCACCTGCTGATGGACAAAATAAAGATAAGACCCCACCAACAGAAGGTCAAAAGCCTAAAATGGAAATAAAATATACAGGAGAAACTAAGACTTTAAAGCTTGCTGATGGAGTTTCTATTACTACAATGGTTAAAAATGAACAAAGTGGAGCTCAACAAAGCGGAACTCATCAGGGTGGAACTGAAAAGACTTTAGCTGTTAAGGATATAAAAGTAGGCGATAGACTAAATGTTTGGTACACAGACAGTAATAAAACTACAATTTCTAAAGTTAGTGTTTTAAATGTTCCTACTGCTAAAAATTAAATTACAAAAAAATTACTACGAAAATCCTCGTAGTAATTTTTTTTTAAAAATTTGTTGATTTGCATAAATTTAGGCTTTGTCCTATTTTATAAAAGCCCAAAACCTAAATTTTCGCAAATTCAAATACATTAACTTAAAATTTTATTTTAAGCCCATGCATCAATTATATTAGTGGAATTTCCACTTGATGAATTTGTATTCGTAGAACTTAGCAGTTTATTAACTTCATTTGTATCACTTTCAGTACTATTATTTGTACTTGTTTTTCCTGTCTTACTTGTATTATTTTTGCTGCTTTGCTCAGTTCTTTTTTGTTGAATTTCTGATTCTATTTGTTCGATTTCTGATTGTATTTCCTTAATTTTTTGCTGTTTTGTTTTGTCATCATCTTTACTTTGATTAACTTTCTGTAATTCACTTTGTAATTTTGCCTTTTCGCTTTCAAGTTCTGATATATCACTACTACCACTAGCACTACTACTAGTACTACTACTACTGCTGCTACTACTACTACTTTTAGTATTGCTACTTGCCGCCGAGTAGCCTCTACTTGATACGAATGAAACTGACGAAATACTCATATTAACCTCATTCCTTCCATTGTGTATTTAAACTATAAATATGATCTTATTGCTATTCTTATTAATACTGTTATAATAGTTCTCTAAGATCATGATTTATTCTAAAACATTTTGACTTTCATTTTGAATAGTATCATATTGATTTCCATCCATATAATTAGGATTAAATGCCATCATTCTAGGCCTATTGTTTTCTTGTTCCTGAATTTTTTCAAGTAAACTTTTCATATCTGCTTCAGACATAGTATCTAAATCAAGACTTGTTATATCAGTTGATTTTTCATCTGAAGTTGATATTGTTGAAACATCAGTTTTTAATTGTGTAAGTGTTTTCTTTATATCATCGGTTGACATATTATCAATATCTGCAGATCTAATCGAATCTATGTCTTTCTTCACCTGACTAAATGCATCAGACTCTGAGGATTCAGTTTCTTTACTTTCATCAGCTTTACTCTTAGCTTTCTCCTGAATTGTTTTCAACATGCTTCTCATATCATCTGTCGATATACTATCTATATCTATATTTGAAGCGTTACTTGATTTACCATATGGACTTCTAACTGATTGCAAATCCGTTTTTAATTGAGTAAGCGTTGACTTAACCTCATCATCCGACATACTATCAATATCCGCATTTTTAATAGAGTCCATGTCTTCCTTTACCTTATCAAACACATCGGGTGGTTCAACCATTGGTTTCTGACTGGACACAGCACTAGCTTGTTCTTGAACATTTTCAAGTAAACTCTTCATATCTGCTTCAGACATGTTATCTAAATCTGCACTAGTAATATCATTTGTTTCTTCACTTGAATTAGATACAGATGAAATATCACTTTTCAATTGAGTAAGAGTTTTCTTTATATCATCAGCTGACATATTATCAATATCTGCTGTTTTGATAGAGTCCATATCTGTCTTTATTTTCTCCATACTTTCAGATATTTCTGAAGATCCACTGTCTTGCATCTTAACCGAATTCGCAAGCATTCTTCCATTATAATTTAAGCTGCTAATATCCATATCTTCACTAGACACAAAAGGCCTTGTTACAGTAGAAACTTTTGTTTCGGTTTCACTTTGTGAAGAAGTGGAATCTTCATTACTACTTACCTTTGTATTCAAGAGAGAATTTAATTGGTAAACTTGATTGTAATAATCATATTGGTTTGAATAAATTTTCATACTTTTTACCTCCTAATTTTTACCTGCTTCCCTGCACTTATTTTCCTATTTTAATTATCGAAAGCTATTAACTTTATTTTGTGGCAATATTGTGGCAAACTTGTGGCAATTTAAAATAAGCTATTATTTTAAATGATATTATACTTTGAGTATGGTAAAATTTTTATCAAGAGGTGAATTAAACATATGGATAGTAAACTTATATACATTGCTGATGATGAAATTAATATCTGCAACATTATAAGATCCTTTCTTATAAAAGAAGGATTTAAAGTTGAAATATTTAATGATGGTCATTCTATTCTTGAAGCCTTTAATTCTAGACAAGCTGATATGCTAATAGTAGATATTATGATGCCAGAAATAGATGGTTATTCTCTATGCTCACTAATACGAAAGAAAAGCTCTGTTCCTATAATAATAGTATCTGCTAAAGATACTGAGGCTGATAAAATAGCAGGGCTTACACTAGGAAGTGATGATTATCTTACTAAACCATTTAGCCCAATGGAACTTATTGCTAGAATTAAAAGCATCTTTCGAAGAATAGCTTTAGATAAATCTTCTTCCAAAAATGATGAACTAATAAATATTTTTGATATTTCTATAGATGCTCATTCAAAACAGGCTAGCTTTAATGAGAAAAGCATAGGCCTTACAGGAATGGAATTTTCCTTGTTTCATTACCTTGCTATAAATAAAAATAGGGCTGTTAGCCGGAAAGAGCTACTGGACAAAGTATGGGGTTTTGAACATAATGTTGAAACTAGGGCTACTGATGATATGATAAAAAGGATTAGAAAAAAGCTCTCAGATTCTGGTTCAATTTTAAAGATTCATACTGTATGGGGATTTGGATTCAAAATAGAAGATAAGGAATGATATGATGAAAAGAACTACGATAAAATGGAGAATTTTTAAATATAATCTTATCGTAATTATTATGCTAATAACTTTAACTACAGTTATATTTAATATTGTCGTGCGTTTATATTTTGAAAAAGAAATTATTCGTCAATTAAATAAAATTGCATTAAGTACCGAACACGTTGCATTGCAGCATGGTCCAAACCTTCTTTCCGAACCTCAAAAGTCACCTCCCCTGGATCAACAAAATGGCAATGATATTTTTAAATTTTATCTTACGTTAGATCGTTCATTAAAGGAGCAAGTTACTGTTTTAAATGCAGATTATATTTTACTTGATAAAAACAAACTTATAGTTACTCCTTTTCCTAATGAACGATTTGGTCCTTCTGGAGATTTAACTGACCAAATAACTAATGCTATCAATAAATCACAAAATCTTAATGATGAAATATATTTAAACTTTAGTTCTTATAGTACCAAATATATAGCAATTATAAAACCAGTACCTTCTCATAACACTTTTGGTTTAGGATGGATAGCCATATATTCAAGCCTTGATAAAGTTAATCAGATACAATTTTTTATAAACTTAATTCTTCTTGCTATTCTTATTTTCTCAGCCTTGGTTATTGTAGTAGTTTCTTCAATTGTATCTAAAAAGATATCTGCACCCTTTTTGGCTCTCAATAACCATATAAAATACATAGCTGAAAGAAACTTTGGTAATAAAATCAATATGCCTGTAGATGATGAGTTGCGCGAACTTGTGAGTAGTATTAACATTATGTCTGAAAAGCTTGAATCCTACGATAAAGCTCAGAAAACGTTTCTACAAAATGTATCTCATGAATTTCGAACTCCTCTTATGTCTATACAAAGCTATGCTGAGGGTATACAGTATGATGTCGTAGATTATAATACTGCTTCTAAAATAATAGTTGATGAATCCAAACGTATTACTCATTTAGTAGAAGATTTGCTTTATCTATCTCGTCTTGATTCAATTGAAGAAAGCTATCATTATGATAGCCTGGACTTTGATAAATTGCTAAGCAATTGTATTGAACGCATAAATGGCATTGCTATCTCAGATAATATAAAAATTACCAATAAAAACCTTAGAAGATCGACTAAAATATACGGAGATGAAGAGAAACTTTCCCGTTCAATCACTAATGTACTAAGCAACTGTATACGATATGCCAACAATATTATTTTAGTTACATCAGAAATTGTTAATAATACTATAATTCTTACTATCTCTGACGATGGCCCTGGCTTTGAATCCAATGAACTTCCTAATGTATTCGAACGATTCTATAAGGGAAGAAAAGGAAAGTTTGGTCTTGGATTATCTATTAGTAAAAGTATTATTGAAAAGCATAATGGAAAAATTAGTGCTAAAAACTCAGAATCGGGTGCCCAATTTATAATTGAATTGCCAATACTCCCGAATAATATATAAATAATTCTCGTTCATTCTACTTTAACTTTACATATGTATATTATCAAAATAATGCAAAATAAAAAGAAACTGTCGCACTTAAGTGAAACACCGCCGAAAATATATTTATAAGTACAACAGCTCCTTTTTATTTTTAAAACTATAAATATTATACGAATTAGCTAATATTAGATTTATACCAAACAGCTTTTATAGACATATAGTCTACTTCTGGAGGAAGTACATCCTTTATTGGTTTTAACTTATTTCCTCCTATATTTTTTATAGTTTTTAATATTAAATCCTCATAAGGTTTTTGTATAAAATCATCTACATTTATTTCCATACCTTCTGATAGGCACTTAAATATATGATCCTGTATGGTTGTAATGCCTAATCCTCTTTCCTTTGATATATCTCTTATGCTTTTACCCTCTTTATATAAATTATATGTTATCATATGGGTTTTTATCTTTTCTGCCTTTTCTGGAAGATCTTTTTCTACCTTACTAATGGATTGTAAATTATTTTCTTTTAAGTATTTACATATAGCTTCTAAAAAATATTTTCCATAAACCTCTGCTTTTCTCTCCCCTACCCCTTTAATTGAAAGTAAAGAATCTAAAGTTGATGGCATGTATTCACTCATTTCCTTAAGTGTTGAATCATGGAAAATCATAAAAGGAGGAACACCTTCTTTTATTGAAATTTCTTTTCTTACTGCTGATAAAGTGGCAAATAATTCGTTATCTACCTTAGCAGCTTTCTGAATTTTATTTATCTTCATAAATACTTTTTCTTTGCTTTTTAATACATTATAGGATTTTGGTTTCAATTTTACTACTGGATATGCATCATCCGTAATAGCTAGATAATCATCTGCTATCAGCTTGTTTATCAATGATGCTATCTGTTTTTGAGTAAACTCTCTCATTATTCCATAAGTTGAAAGCTTATCTAACGAAGCAGATAAAACCTTTTTATTTTCAGATCCTTTAAGAACATCTGCTATCATATTTACACCAAAACGCTCTCTCATTCTATAAACGCAAGAAAAAATCTTCTGAGCTTCTAAAGTAATGTCCTTTTCTTCTCTAGTATCGTTGCAATTACTGCAGTTACTGCAATTTTCCATTACTTCTGTCTCACCAAAGTACTGAAGAATATATGCTCTAAGACACTTTGAAGTATAACAATAATCTACCATAGCTCTAAGCTTATTATATTCATAGTTTTTTCTATCCTCAGACATTAAGCTTTCATCAATAAAATACTTTTGAACTTGAATATCTTTTGGTGAAAATAGAAGAATACATTCACTATCCTCACCGTCTCTTCCTGCACGCCCTGCTTCTTGATAATATGCTTCCATATTTTTAGGAATATTATAATGTATAACATACCTAACATTTGATTTGTCTATCCCCATACCAAATGCATTAGTAGCAACAATAATATTTATATTATCAAAAGAAAAGTCTTCTTGAACCTTATTTCTTTGATTTTCACTTAGTCCTGCATGATAAACGCCTACTTTATAGCCACCTTTTTGAAGCTTATCATGAAGACTTTCTGCTTCTCTTCTTGTAGAAGTATATATAATTCCAGTTTTACCCTCATTATTTGATATATATTCTTTTAAAAAATTATCTTTGTCCTCTCCCTTTATAACTGTAAAGCTTAAATTTGCCCTATCAAAACCTGTTACAAACACCTTTGGATCAGATAAATCTAAAAGTTCTAACATATCTTTTCTTACGTTATCTGTAGCTGTAGCTGTAAAAGCTGTTACTATTGGCCTTTTAGAAAGCTTACTGATAAATGAGTTGATTCTTCTATAACTAGGTCTAAAGTCATGTCCCCACTGAGATACACAATGAGCTTCATCTACTGCTATGAGAGGAATGTCTAAATCTCTTAAAAGATTACAAAAACTCTCTGATTCTAATCTTTCTGGAGCAATATAAATAAGCTTATATTTTCCAGATGAGGCATAAAATAAAGTTTCTTGTAGTTCTAAGTTATCTAGTGAGCTATTAATATAAGCAGCTTCTATTCCTATTTCCTTCAAATAATCAACTTGATCTTTCATAAGGGATATAAGCGGAGATATTACAATAGTAACACCTTCCATTAATAGTGCTGGTATCTGAAAACATATAGATTTTCCTGCCCCTGTAGGCATAATAGCTAATGTATCTTTTCCTTTTAATATGCTCTCTACTATTTGCCCTTGAGCAGTTCTAAATTCAGAGTATCCATAATATTTTTTTAAAACCTCTTTTGCTTTTTGTAACATCATAAACATACTCCTTTTTTATTAAGTCAAAACTCAACGAATGACAATAAAATTTTAGGTAGTTATTCAGTGCATTCTACCTAAAAATATTTATAATTCAATTTCGATTATATCATATTTCTATTATATCCAACGTCAATATTAAATAACAAGTTTTGCCTTTGTTTTCAATTATTTAATTATAAACTTCCTTAAAATAAGAGTATAATCTATATATTAAATATTTTATAAGTACAGAAAGAAGGTTTTGTATGAGAAATCAAACTTTACTTTTGAAAAATGTAACTAAAACAATAAAAGGGAAACAAATTATTAAAGGTATAAGCTTTTCAATAGAAGATGGAGAAATTTTAGGTTTCCTAGGTCCTAATGGTGCTGGAAAATCTACAACTTTAAGAATGATTGTAGGCCTTTCAACTCCTACTTCAGGGGAAATAGAAGTTTGTGGACATTCTATTATAAAAAACTATGTGCAAGCTATGTCTAATGTAGGCTGCATTATTGAGGGCCCAGATTTATACAATTATATGAGTGGTATAGATAATCTAAAAATGTTTGCCTCTATGTGCAAAAGTGTTACCGAAAAAGATATTGTTGAGGTTGTTGAACTAGTAGGCCTAAAAAATAGAATAAATGATAAGGTTAGCACCTATTCTTTAGGTATGAAGCAAAGATTAGGGTTAGCTCAATCATTAATACATCACCCTAAACTTCTTATTTTAGATGAGCCTACTAACGGATTAGACCCTGGAGGAATAAATGAATTTAGAAACATAATAAAATCCCTTGTCAAAGAAAGAACTATGTCCGTACTTATATCAAGCCACCTTATGGCTGAGATTGAACTTATGTGCGATAAAGTATCTATTATTAAAAATGGTACTATACTCAAAAATGCAGTGGTAAGCGAACTTTTAAATACTCAAGAAGTATTTTGGGTTCTTGATAATAATCCAAAAGGGATAGAAATATTAAAAAATACATGGAATATAAGTGCTAACATAAATGGTGAAAGAATTGAAGCTAATGTAAACTTATCTCAACTTCCTGAAATCAACAAATCTTTTGTAGAAAATAATTTAATGCTCAAATTTGTTGATAGCAAGCATAAAAGTCTTGAAGATTTGTTTTTAACCCTCACAGAAGGTAATGAAATAGTTTAAATATGGCGGTGATATAATTGATAAAGTTAATAGAAAATGAAATTCTTAAAATGTTGTCTAAAAAAAAGTTACTCCTTATTTCTGGTATCTTATTAATTTTAATATCTTTGTTTGCATATGGGGAGAATCATAGCTATAAAAACACAATTAATAGATATACAAGAATTACAGGACAAACTCAGAATTATGATTGGAAATCACTCGTAAACCAACAGATTTCAGATTTAAAAAGCAGACTCAATAGTCCATACATTAGGGATAATAATAGAACCTCTACAAGTATTCAAATCGAACAATTACAATATTACTTAAACCATAATATGAATCCTATTACCCCAAGTTCAGCAAAATTTACAATTAAATTTATGCAGCAGGCAGTTATATTATTTTTACCACTGCTAGCAATAGTCTTAGCAGGTGATAACGTTTCCGGGGAATTTTCCTCAAAAACAATAAAAGTACTTTTGACCAAAGCTGTGCCTAGGTGGAAAATTCTCTTAAGTAAATACATTGCCCTGTTAATTATGACTTCTATAGTTGTTCTGGAAACAGTAATTATATCTATTATTGTATCTACCTTAATGTTTCATACTGGCGGTTGGGCAGAACCTGTAGCGACTGGTTTTAGAGTTGTATCCGGAAAACTGGATGCTTCTAATGTTATAAAAGCATATGAGTGGCAGTATGCTATACTTGTATATGGCTTAGGATGGTTTGCAATTAATACTGTTACTACCGTATCTTTTATGGTTTCAATACTAGTAAGAAATACATCTACTTCTATTGGCATAATGATGGCTTCATTAATAGGCGGAGAATTCTTACAGTATTTTTTAGCTGATTGGCCTATTGTAAAATACTTTTTTGTAATTAATTTAAATTTACCTAAGTACTTGACCGGCTCCTTTCAACCAATTGAAGGTATGACTCTTACTTTTTCCGTACTTGTATTATGTGTATGGTCTATACTAGCATTGGTTGTCAGTTTTAAAGTTTTTAATACTCAAGATGTACTAGTATAACAGGGGGTGCTTATATGAATAGAAAAATAACACGGATTGGTATATTAACATTAGCATTTTTGAGTACTATAATATTTTCTGTAGGTTTTATATCTTCCCTTAAAGTAACCAGTTCTACAAGTACAAATACTGTATCTAAAGAAAATGCTGCGACTCTTGTTCAAAATAACCAAACAAAAGAATTAAATAATAACTCATACAATATTTTAGTCATGGGAGATTCTCTTGCTAAAGGAACTGGCGATGAAAAAGGACAAGGCTTTGCAAATGATTTTGTATCTTTATGGAAAACTAAAGTAACCAAAGACATAAAAGTTAACAATATAGCCGTTAACGGAGATACCTCCACAGGTTTGCTACAAATTGTAAAAAATGATCAAACTCTTAAAGCCGTAGAGTCTTCTAAAATTATATTTATATCAATCGGTGGTAATGAAGTAAAAAAATTTCAAGCTTCAGATCCATCTTCAGATTCAACTAATGTGAAAGAAACTGAAGATATCTACTTAGAAAATCTAAAAAATATTTTCAAGTATATACGAAGCAAAAATAAAAATTCTATCATTGTTTTTATTGGTCTTTATAATCCTTTTGAAAAAGACACCACTTTAGATAAAATTAAATTGCTAAATGATTGGAATTACCAAACAGAACAACTTATTTATCAAGATCCTAATTCTATATTTATTCCTACACACGATCTTTTTAAATATAACCTAGACAAGTATCTTTCCTCAGACAACTTTCATCCTAACGCTTCAGGATACGATGCTATTTCAAAACGAATATTTGAGACTTTAAAAAATTATACTACGTAGTTATCTTTTATTCTAGTTTTAATAAAGTGAAATGCAATATTAGATTGATTAGTTTATCTGATAAAGAATGAAACCAGAAAGTGGACTTACTCGGAGGGATATAATACTAATCTGAAAGTAGATTTAAATATTTTTTTAGTAGTCTTAGTGAAGGATTTATGAAAAACTTAGAATCTTAGATTGTTTGAGCGGAGCGAGTTATCGAAGATTCTTAGTTTTTCATAAATCCTTTGCTTAGACTACTTAAAAATATTTAACGTATTAAAGATTGGTATTATATCCCGCAGAATAAGTCCACTTTCGGCGGTTCACCTATATCACGAAACTAATTTTACATAAAACACAATATTTCCATTTTTAACTTCAACCCATATCCTTCCTCCATGCAATTCTACTATGCTTTTAGCTATAGCAAGACCTAGTCCACTGCCACCTGTAGTTTGTGAGCGCGACTTATCCATTCTATAAAACCTGTCAAAAATCTTTTGTAACTCTTCTTCATCAATGTCTTCACATCTATTTTCTACAGATGTCATAACTGAGCTTTCTTCCTCCCACAGCCTTACTATTATATCTCCTGGCTTTGGCGTATATCTTATAGCATTCATTAATAAATTTTCAAATACTCTTGCCATCTTATCACCATCTACATTTGCTAAAACTTTTTTATCTGGTATATATTTTTTTATAGCTACATTATTTTCCTCGCATATTATATATAGTTCTTCTATCAGCTGTTCTATAAGTTCATTTAAGAATATATTCTGCCTGTTTAAACTTATTCCCTTATTTGTAAGCTTTGTATATTCAAACAAGTCATTTATGAGAACTTCTAATTTTTCAGACTTATTATAAGCTATATTTATATATTCTTCTATTTCAGATGTTTCTCTATATTTTTTATCCTTTATCAATGCCAAATATCCTTTTATAGATGTTAAAGGTGTCCTCAAGTCATGAGAAACATTAGTTATAAGTTCACTTTTAGTCTTTTCTGCTTTTCTCTCTGACTCTATTTTTTCTTTAAGCTCCTCAGCCATAAAATTTATATTACCTGCTAATCTTGCTAGTTCATCTTTTCCTTCTATTTCTATTTTATTATCTAAATTACCTTTGGCTATTTGAAATAGGCCTTCTGAAACCTTTTCTATATATCTCATCTTTTTGCTAGTTATAAAATAAAACAAAAATATAAAGGCTACTATCCCTTGTAATATTGACAAAAAGGATCCTGCTGAAGGTCTATTATAGACATTGCGCCCTTCAGGTACTCCTGTAATTATTAGATATGCCTTCTTATCCGAAAAGCTTATTCCATCTATCTCTACATATTCTTTTACATCTTTTAGGGCTACTCTTGTTGTTACATTTTGACTATCCTTATCGATTACTAAAGAACTATCTTTTTCCTTTTTAAAGGCGGCTGCTTTTTTTATCTCATCAAATATATCAATTTTTTCTTCACTTGCATTTTTAGATTTGTAAAATACTCTACCTTCTAAATCAGTTATATAAACTTTGACTGTAGAATTGCTGCTATTAATTTTATCAGCTGTCTTTATGATTTGATCTACAGCCGCCTTGTTATCCATGACTATTTGTCTATTTTCAATTTCATATTTCACATAGTTATATTCCTCGTATATTTTAGAAATACCATTACTATAATCTATTTCAGTTATCATATGTTTTTCTCTATAATATCCATCATACCAGCTTCCAACTATAAAAGCAGAAAGCAAGCATATTGCAAAAGTAACCACTAACTCCATTCTTATACTTCTACTTATTTTGTCCTTAGAAAAATAATAGCATCTTATATATGGAGCTAATATCTTTTTTATAAATCTTGGATATTTAATCCTCAAATAGTATACACCTCTTTGTTAAAATATAGTTGCCTTATTTCTCAAATTTATATCCTACACCCCATACTGTTTTTATATATTTAGGTTTTCTTGGATTTTCCTCAATCTTTTCTCTTATTTTTCTTATGTGAACCATTATAGTGTTATCAGATTCATAAAATTCTTCTTTCCATACACTTTCATATATATTTTCAGTACTAAATACAATTCCTCTGTTTTTAGCTAAAAGTTCTAGTATATCAAATTCTCTTCTAGTTAAGGCTATTTCCTTATCACCAATTTTTACTTCATGAGTTAGTACATCTACGGTTAGATCATCAATCTCAATTACACCTTCATTTTTGCTTTCATGGATATTGTTTAATTTAGTGTATCTTCTTATCTGCGATTTAACCCTTGCTATAAGCTCTAATGGATTAAAAGGTTTTGTCATGTAATCATCAGCACCAGTGGTAAGTCCTAATATTTTGTCCATGTCTTCAGTCTTAGCCGAAAGCATTATTATAGGCATATTTTTATTTTCTCTAATTTTCATGCAAGCTTCCATTCCATCCATCTTAGGCATCATGATATCCAATATTATAAGATGAATTTCTTTATTTTCTAAAATACTTAAAGCCTCTACCCCATTGGAAGCTTTAAGAACTTCAAATCCTTCATTTTCTAAATAAATCCCTATTAAGTTCCTAATTTCTTTTTCATCATCTACTACAAGAATAGTTTCTTTCAATTGAACTCTTCCTCTCTATAATAAACTTGTTCTACAACTAAATTATAGCAAAATAACTGACCTCTATTAGTTCATTTAAGAAAAACTTAAGAATTAGTTGCGTTTATTTTAAGATTTTCATAGTACACTTAATTATGTACTTAGGAAATATTTAATATTTTAAGGAGTGATTATTTTGAAACATTCAAGAAGCGTTGCTTCATTTTTCTCATTACTGCCAGGTGCAGGACATATGTATTTAGGTCTTACTCGTCAAGGTATACAACTTATGCTATTATTTTTTTCTGATTTATTTATATCTACTTCTTTCAGTCTTGAATTTTTAGGAGTATTTCTTCCAATAATTTGGTTCTATAGTATTTTTGATGTAAGAACAAAAAGCTTATATGAAGGCACATTACCAAATAATAATTTACCGATTTTCTCTGATATAGATTCTATTGATGATATTTTTAAGAACAAGCCAGCTGAAAAATACATTGCATACATCTTAATTCTTATGGGATTCTTATCATTACTAAATAACATTGTGATTCCTATACTTGGAAGATATTATGACTACCAAATACTACTATATGTAAAGCACTTTATAATATCTCTTATATTAATTGCTATTGGAGTTATTCTATTAAAGGGTAAAAAGATTACTATAAGGCGTGGTGATGAATTATGCAAGCGAGACGAGTAGGTACAATAACTTTAGGACTCTTATCAATAACTATTGGAATAGCCTTTTTCTTAGTAACATTTTTTAACCTGCCCATAGAAAAAGAAATTTTAAAATTTTGGCCTTTAGCTTTCATCTCTTTAGGCATTGAAATTTTAGTATTAAACAATATGGCCTTAAAACAAAAAATGTATATAAAATACGATTTTATGAGTTTTATTCTTATGGCTATTATAATATTTTTATCCTTTAGCACCTATGTCTTTAGCCAATGTATTGCAAGAGGAGTATTTTACATCAGATAAAAGAAAAGGGATTGAGACACTATTAAGTGTAACCATCCCTTTTTCTGTTAAATACAAAATTTTAAACCTTATATATAAAAATTTTTTCAAATACTATCCCCCGATTGTAGTCATATTTCTCTCTATATATTCTCCATTTTCCAAATTATGTTCTTTAGGCTTATTGATTACTACCTCAGTGATTATTTTTCTCAAATCCTCTCCCATTCTCAATGGAATCCTTAAATCTATTTCTGCATTTGAATGAAGGCAAGTTTTAATTTTTCCATCTGCTGTAAGCCTAATTCTATTACAATTGTCACAAAATTTACATGATATAGGATTTATAAGTCCTACCTTTCCCTTTGAGTTAGGCAATTTATAATATCTCGCTGGAGACGATATATCTTCTTTTATAATTTCTTTTAATTCTTTAACTTTTTCAAGAACTATTTTATTAGATATAAACTTGTCTAATGACCAATCTTTAGCTTGCCCTATAGGCATAAGTTCAATAAATCTAACATCTATATTCTCATTCTTGGTTAAATTAACAAAATCTTTTATTTCATCCTCATTAAGTCCGCCAATTAAAACTACATTTAACTTTATAGGGGTAAGCCCTACCTTTTTTGCTTCTTCAATACCTTCTAGAACTTCTTTAATATCTCCGCCCTTTGTAATATCTCGATATTTTTTTTCATTTAATGTATCTAAACTTATATTTACTCTATTTAGCCCAGCATTTTTTAAGTTTCTTGCATACTTTTTAAGAAATATACCATTAGTGGTCATTGCAAAATCTTTTAAACCTTCTATTCTCCCTATGTTTTCTATTAAATTTAGGATTCCTTTTCTAATCAAAGGTTCTCCACCCGTTATTCTTATTTTATTTACACCTAACGATACAAATATTCTTGCCAATTCTTCAATTTCTTCTAATCTTAAAATTTCATTATGTGGTATTTTTTCTATACCTTTTTCTGGCATACAATATCTACACCTTAAATTACACAAATCTGTAATAGATATTCTCAAATAATTTATATTTCGACCATATGAATCTATCATAGTGCTCCTCCAACTAATTTAATCTAAAAGTTTTGTTATATAGTATATATTATACATTTATTCAGTAATAAATTAATATACTTATCCTTAAACTTACTATTAGTAAATCTAGGACATAAATTAGAGTTTCAATTTTTCCTAATTTATTTATATATAAAATGCGTATAAAAACTCCAGTAATTCAACTGGAGCTTTTATCCTAAATAATTATTTTGTTGATACTTTTGATAACTCTAATGCACTTTTTCTTCTTTTTTCCTTAATTGATTCACCAATGTCAACAGGTTTTATTATTTGAAAAGCATCAGTAGGACAAACTTCTGCACATGCTGGTCCTTTTTCTCTTCCTATACATAAGTCGCACTTATTAGCTATCATTTTATCCTTAAAACACAACTTACCATTCTCAATTACTTTTAATCCCTGCTGTACTACTTTTTCACCATCATCATACTCTGCTACTAAATCAATAGCACCTAAAGGACATGCAACTATACAAGTCTTACAACCTATACAAGTACTTTTATCTATGTAGACAACTCCATCTTTATTAACAATTGATCCCTCTGGACATACATTTGCACAAGGAGCATCCTCACAATGTCTACATTGAATAGGTGCACTGACCTTAGCAGTTTTTACAACACTTAAACGTGGATGAAACTCAATTTCAGAAGTATCTAATTCAAAAATATTTTTATCTGAATGAGCTACCACACATGCTATTTCACAAGTTCTACATCCTATACATTTATTAGGATTTGCAACAACAAAAGAATTCATTATTTCAGCTCCTTCCTTGATATATATTCTGTATGCAATAAATTATGGGATTGATGTCCTAATGGCTCACCAAGAAACTCATCATATAGCTTTACAATATCAGGATTTTCGTGAGATTTTCTCAAATTTAATTTAGAATCATGCTCATAGGTAGAAGCTTTTCTGTTTTTATAAGCAATTTCTCTATTCTCTTCTAAAAGAAGCTTTGGTTGTCCTCCTCCACTAACACATCCTTCTGGACAAGTCATTACCTCTATAAAGTGAAAATCACATTTTCCATTTTTTACTTTTTCAAGTACTGGTACTACATTTTTTAATCCAGAAACTACAGCAACTTTTAATTCTAAACTACCAACCTGAACATTTGCTGTTCTGACACCTTGGTCGCCTCTAACAAAATTTAAATCTACATTTGGAATTGGCTCTTTAGTAATTAACTCATAACCAGTTCTTAATGCAGCTTCCATTACTCCACCTGTAACACCAAAGATAGTTCCAGCACCAGTGTAATTTCCTAAAGCTGAGTCAAACTCTTCATCTGGTAAATTTTTAAAATCAATTCCTTGATCTTTAATTAATTGAGCTAATTCTCTTGTAGTTAAAACTACATCTACATCTTTATATCCACTATCCGTCATTTCTGGTCTATCACATTCAAATTTTTTACAAGTACATGGCATAATTGATACGCTAAAAATTTTAGCTGGATCAATATTGTCAATTTTCGCCCCATAAGTTTTAAACAGCACACCTCCCATTTGTTGAGGTGACTTACAACTTGAGAGATGGTCTAAAAGTTCTGGATATTCTTGTTCAGCAAATTTTACCCAAGCAGGACAACATGAAGTAAACATCGGCAAAGTTCCACCCTCTGTTACTCTTTTTATTAATTCACTGCCTTCTTCCATAATAGTTAGATCTGCCGCAAAATTAGTATCGTAAACTCTATCAAAGTTCAAACGACGAAGAGCTGCAGCCATCTTCCCTGGAGTTAATGAACCAAGTGGCAATCCAAATTCTTCTGCAATAGCAACCCTTACAGCAGGAGCACATTGTACAAGTTTATAAAGATTTGAATTATTTAGTGCTTCTTTAACTACTTCTGCATGTCCTATATTATAGGCAGCAAAAAGTGGTTCTTTAACACTGGATAACATTCCTCTCTCTTCTATTTTAATATCTCTTGATGTTATTTCTTCATCAAAGCTAGAAGCATATGCACTACATATCTGAACACATTGTCCACAAACAACACAACGGCTTGCATCTATACTTTGTGGCTTACCCTCTTCACCAGTTATTGCATCTACAGGACAAACTTCTGAACAGCGTCTGCATCCTGTACATAGTTCTTTATCAATATTAACTATACTTATTGACATATTTAACTTACCTCTCTTCATAATTAAAGTAGTATTTTTATAGTCCCCTAACAAAAATGTTTATAAATTTACTTGTAGTTTTTCACTGTTTCAAATAAACTTAATGCAGCGGCTATATTACGAGATTTCTTTTCTTTAACTGGAGTTACTAAAGTTAAAGCTTTTTGAGGACAGGCATTTACACATGCAGGCTTACCATTCTCTTTACACAAATCACACTTATATGCAATAATTTTAACTTTATTTTCTAGTCCGTATTCCCCTTCTTGTTTTAAATTAGTCTGCTCTACTTCTTCTCCGTTATCATATGCTGGAAGCAAGTCTACAGCTCCAAAAGGACACGCTATTAAACATGTCTTACAACCTATACATGCCTCTTCATTGATTATGATAGTATTATTTTCCTGCTTGATTGCTCCAACAGGGCATACATTTGCACAAGGGGCATCTTCGCAGTGCCTACATTGAATAGGCATAGAATAATTTTCATCTTTAATAACATATAGTCTTGATATAACAGGAGTAGTAACAGTACCAACTGTAGCACCAACATTATTGTTTTCATTATGAACCGCAAAACATGCGACTTCACAAGCCTTGCAACCTATACATTTGCTTGAATTAGCTATTACAAATGAATTAGGAGTTGCTTTCATTTTTCCCCCACCCTTCTTAATTCTGAAATAGTAAAAAGTTTTGCATAAATTTCACTATTCCTATTAATTTTCAATAATTTTATCTATATAAACTTGATCTCTTTCCTCTTCCTTAACCTAAGCCTAGTTAGCAAGCCAAAGTTATGAATATGTAAAAAGAAACAAGCTACTAGCATAATTAATACTTTATTCTTTGCTCATTTGAATATATATTCATATTTCTTCCTCTAACAAAACCTATTAAAGTAATGTTTAATTTTTTTGCTAGAGCCACTGATAAACTAGTAGGAGCTGATTTCGAAATGACAATTGGTATCTGCATCTTTGCAGCTTTTAAAATCATTTCTAATGACACCCTTCCACTTATTACAATAATTTTATCTTTTAGAAATATGTTATTTTTAATAGATTTTCCTATAACTTTATCTAAAGCATTATGCCTAGCCACATCTTCACAAATAACTATTGTTTTTTTCTCATCACATAAAGCCACACTATGCGCTCCTGATGTTTTTTTGAATACTTCTGAATAATCTAGGTTTTCTTTCATGAATTCATAAACTTTTTCAAAAGATAATACTACCTTACTTTCTACTGGTTTACAATTTATAGAATCAAAAAAATTTGGAATGCTATTACATTTATTGCTATCAAGACTTTGTAATTCAACTTTTTTACAGTGGAAATTTTTCATGGAAATAACACTTTCATCTACCTCAACTTCTGCCATTCCTTTTTTTTCATCTAAATCAAATTTAATTATATCTTCTAATCTTGTAATAAATTGTTCAGTCATTAAAAATCCTAAAGTTAACTCTATAAGATTTTCAGGACTGCAAAAAAGAGTTGCTATCTTCATTTTATTTAAAAAAATTGTCAAAGGATACTCACAAACTAAGAATTCATTTACATCGTTTTTTACATTTTCTTCAATTTTAATAATTTTACATTCTAAAGTTTTATCCATAATATATTTTTCTAGTAAAAAGAATCTTTATAAAGCTTCTTCTTACTATATATTACCTCTCTATTCCATCATTAATATAAACCTTCATTAATTAATACATTTTCAAAATCGTTTACAATTGCCATATTTGTACCACCATCTATTTAGAGCCACAAATCTGAAGTTCTTGCATTTTCTGTAAGCCTAAGGTCCACTACTATTACTTTTGCATCTTTTTCTTTTGCCTTAACTATTCTATAAACAACTATAGGATGAGACTCTGCTGGATTATATTATTTCTTATTGAAAATTAAAAAATTCACAATGTTTATCACATTTATAGACATCTAAGGTGTCATGTAATTATCTTAACTTGCTTAAACTTCACTTATCTAAGAAATTTAATCACTTATTTACAGTATAATAATTCCAGCATATATATGCAAGAGTCTTTCAACATATATATGCATGGATTATTATTTACTTAATGCAAAAAAACTCTAATTTTCTCCATTTATATCATTAATTAGGTCAATTATTAAAATTAATTTCATTTATCAAATTTAATATTCATCTGTCTTTTAAGCTTGTCATACTCATCTCTTATATATTGCTCTGCATATTCTTGATCTTCAATTCTTTCTACTCTAATAGCGCAATATTTATATTCAGGAGTTTTTGAAATAGGATCCATATAATCACTCGTCAGCTCATTACAAGCCCCTACCCACCACTGATATGTCATATATGTTTCACCTTTCTTAACCCTATCAGTAATTAAAGCTCTTGCTACTATAGAACCTCTACGCGAACCTATCCTTACAAGCTCCTGATCTTGTATCTTAAGTTTTTCGCCATCTTCTATACTCATCTGTATATATCCTGGCTCATCAGCTAGCTTCTGTAGAGCGCGGCAATTTCCAGTCATAGTTCTTACAGAATAGTGTCCTACTTCTCTTACCGTTGATAAACTTAATGGATATTCTTCATCTGGCAATTCCATAGGAGGTCTCCACTCAGAAGAAAATAATTGGCCTTTTCCACTAGGCGTAGTAAATTTATTGCCTTCATATAAATAAGTTGTTCCTATATGATCTTCACTTGGGCATGGCCACTGAATGCTCCCTAATTCATCAAGTTTTTTATAACTTGCTCCAGCAAAACTTGGACAAAGACTCCTCATTTCATTCCAGATTTCTTCTGTATTTTTATAATCCATAGGATACCCCATGGCAGTAGATATTTCACATATAATCTTCCAATCAGGTTTTACATCTCCATTAGGTTCTACTGCTTTTTTAAATCTTTGGAATCCTCGATCAGCAGATGAATATACTCCCTCATGTTCTCCCCAAGCTGTAGCAGGCAAAATTACATCTGCATGTAAGGCTGTTTTGTTCATAAATATATCTTGAACTATCACTAATTCTAAATGATCTAACACTTCCCTTACTTCAGAAGCATTAGGATCACTTTGAACAGGATCTTCACCAAATATATAATAAGCTTTAATTTTGTCTTCATGTAAAGCTAGATGAGGTACTTCTGTCAACTTATATCCTGGCTTACTAGAAAGTTTTACTCCCCATGCTTTCTCAAACTTTTCCCTTACCCTATTATCAGTAACTTCTTGATATCCCGGGAATACATTTGGCAGCGTTCCCATATCACAAGTACCCTGTACATTATTTTGACCACGTACAGGACCAATTCCTACATTTGCTCTCCCAAAATTTCCTGTTAACAATGCTAATGAAGCTAATCCTTTTACAACGTCAACTGCCTGTGAGAACTGGCAAACACCCATTCCATAAAGAATCATAGCGTTTTTAGCCTTTGCATATTCTCTCATAGATTTTCTAATGTCTTGAGCTTTGACTCCAGTTATTTTTTCTGCATATTCTGGAGTATATTTTGCCACTGAATTTTTATACTCTTTAAATCCTTCTACATACTTATAAACATATTCTTTATTGTAAAGTTCTTCATTTATTAAAACATTACCAAAAGCATTAACTAATGCCATGTTGGTTCCACCTTTTAAAGGCAACCATAAATCAGCAATCCTTACTGATTCGGTTATTCTTGGATCAGTTACAATAATTTTAGCACCTTTTTCTTTTGCTTTAATTATTCTTCTTGCAACAATTGGATGTGAGTCTGCACCATTATATCCAAAGATGAATAATAAATCTGTATCCTCTATTTCTGGAATAGAATTAGACATAGCACCATTTCCTAATGAGTAAGCCAGACCGGCTACTGAAGGAGCATGTCAAACTCTAGCACAGTGATCTATATTATTTGTTCCAATTACTGCTCTCATAAACTTTTGCATTACATAATTCGCTTCATTTCCTGGCCCTCTTGCAGATCCTGTTCCCATTATGGCATCGGGGCCGTATTTTTCTTTTATTGCAATTAACCTTTCAGCAACAAATTGTACAGCTTCATCCCAAGAGACTTCTTCTAACTTTCCACTTTTTCTTATCATTGGTTTTTTTAATCTAGCCGTTAAAATTTGTGGATCATTTAAAAAATCCCATCCATAATATCCTTTTAAACATAGGTTTCCTTCATTAGTTCTTCCATCTGCTGCTTCTGCTCTTATTATTTTCTCATTTTCAACTACTAAATACATTTTGCATCCTGTGCCACAATAAGGACAAACAGTCAAAATTTTTTTCTCCATTTTTACGCTTCACTCCTCAGTAATTTAATTTACAGAATATATACAAAATAAAATAAGCCAGCACAAAACATATTCATATGCATGTACTGGCTTATCGAAAGCTAAAATACTTTAGTCATTTTTCTTTCTAATCGAACCGTTATCTATTAATTTTAGAAATATAGTTATTGTTCTATTACTATTCTTCCAATTGTCTATCTTCCAACTATATTCAAACCTTTTACCAACTACTTTATAAGCTTCATCTAAAAATTGTTTTTCGAGGTGTGGTTTCATAATTCTCCAATAGTCCTTTACTACTTCATCAGCACCTTCTCCTACTAATATTTCTGATAAATTGGATAAAATTCCACTTATATGTATCGTAATTATCTTTTCCTCTATTTGAACCTTAACACAATCTGGCCCCTTACCTCTATAGTGTTTTATAATTCTAGAAACCAATCTTCTTATATTTTCCTGCATTTCAAATTTCTCATTTGACATAACAAAACCTCAACTAATAACCATATAGAATCTAATTTTTTGAAATCCTTTTAATAAAGTTGGCTAATAGAAAAACGCTAAGTATCTTGTACTTAGCGCTCTATATCCTACCTGGCAACGACCTACTCT
>NZ_JAEEGC010000170.1 GCF_019207025.1 Clostridium thailandense
TAAGATTATTGACATATTTATAATATTGGGTTGAACCACACAGGGATTACAGTGGTAACAGCTATATGGGAGGGAAGGACCTCCCATAATTTTTAATATATTTAAAAACAAAGATTTAATTTATAAAAAATGTTCTTAGTATTTTTTCTTCCCCCAATTTTTTTCTTTATATGCAAGAACTCCATGTACAATTAAAGACTTATGCCCTAAAATATTCCGAAGTTTAATTGTAACATTAGGGTTTTCTTCATTATCCATTTTTTTAGGAATATAAACTGTGATTTCATCCTTTACAAAAGTCTCATAAATATCAATATCGTCTGGTCTTCCTAATTTTACTACAGGAACAAAAACGGGTCCTGAACAGCATCCTCCTCTGTTATCCATACCGATATAAATATCTTGAATGTTTTTTTGATTTAAGTACTCTTTAACATCTTGTTTAAATTCTATATTCATGACAACACATCCTTTACTTGAATTTTTAAATTTAAAAGTACTAAATTAATTATATCAAGTAATGGCAGTATATGTTACCCCTCTATAATGAATTAATTGATTATTTTCCTTTAATTACTTATAACATAGAAGTTTAACTTACTATCTTAACAATTATAAAGAGCAGAGGGTGTTTTGTCTTAAAAATTCAGCCTATACACCCCCTTATATTTAATACAATCTACGTATATATTGCTGGAGGTGTTATTAATGAAACAACTATATATAAAATTCTTTCCCATCATATTATCAGCATTTGTTCTACTTTTGCACATATTAGGATATATAGTTACAGTACACTTAACAAATTATTCAATACTTTTAATATGGTTATTATCAGGATGTATTGATACTATTTTTATTCTTATGCTTGGAAAAATAACACGTTCTTTTCATAAATCTATGTATATAGACACTTTAACGCAACTAAATAATAGGGACTTCTTTTATGCAAATATTTCTGTTTCAATGGAAAGACTACAAAAAAAGCAGTCATATATTTCTTTGCTAATAATAGACTTAGATAACTTTAAAGCTATTAATGATACATATGGTCATATTGCAGGTGATGAAATATTAAAACAACTTTCAAATGTTATAAAACGCAATATTAAAGCTACTGATATAGCAGCTAGATGGGGTGGTGATGAATTTGTTGTAACTCTTCCTGGAGTTACTGCAAAAGATGCATTAACTATTGCAAATAGAATCAAAAGCATTATATACAACCATGACTTTTATTACAATAATATTCTCTTTAAAATTACTGTTAGCATAGGAATTACTTCAATAGAGAATAAAATGGATATAAATGCATTTATAGACTTAGCGGATAAAGCTCTATATAAGGCAAAGACCAATAAAAATTCAGTAGCATTTTTAGATATGCCTATCCTGGATTTATAACTCAGAAAAGATAAATAAAGTCAGCTGATTTTTTTAAAAAAGTGTACTAATTAATAAATATATATTATACTTATATTTATACTTAAATTTGCATAAAAAGGGGCTGACTTAAATGAAAACACAAAGAATTAAATCCAATCTTTTACTGTTACTCACTGCTACCATATGGGGCTTTGCTTTTGTTGCTCAAAGAGTTGGTGGACAATATATAGGAGCTTTTACTTTTAACGCTATAAGGTTTGCCATTGGAAGTATATCTTTAATCCCACTCATTCTTTTTTTTAATAGTTCTAATAAGAAAAATGGGCATGTTAAAGAATTTAAAGAAGCGCTTTTACCAGGATTTATTGCTGGAGTTTTTATATTTTTGGGTTCATCCTTTCAACAGATAGGTATAACTCATACTACAGCAGGTAAAGCAGCTTTTATAACCGGTTTATACATTATAATAGTACCAATTTTAGGTGTATTTCTAAAACAGCGTATTGGTTTGAACACTTGGATTGGAGCCGTAATTGCTGTTTTAGGATTATATTTTCTATGTATAACAGATAAACTTTCCATATCCTATGGAGATTTTCTTGAACTAATATGCGCTTTTTTCTTTGCGGTTCAAATACTTTTAATAGATAATTTTTGTAAAAAAGTTAATAATTTAAAACTGGCATTTCTTCAATTTTTAGTCTGTTCAGTACTTAGCCTAATAAGTGCTTTGTTTGTTGAAAAAATAGCTATAAGTTCAATTATGTTAGCGGCTGTGCCTATTCTATATGGAGGTATTCTTTCATCTGGTGTAGCTTATACACTTCAAATTGTAGCTCAAAAAAATGCTGAACCATCTCAAGCAGCCATTATAATGAGCATGGAATCAGTATTTGGAAGCATAGGTGGCATTCTAATTTTGAACGAAAGTCTTGGTTCTCGAGGTATTTTAGGCTGTATACTTATGCTTGTAGGCATGCTATTAGCACAATTTCGCATTGGAAAAAGCGATAACTCAATTTCGGAGTCTACAAATGAAAAACTAAAGAACGAAAATAATTATTCTTAAAGAAAACTGAATTGATAAATAAAATAAGATATCAACTAACCTGATATCTTATTTTTGAGCTTTTTATTATTTTTATAGTAATACATCAATTTATCTACATGATTAATATATTCATTAGCATTCATTTCAAAGTATTTCATGAAAAAATTAATATTAGTTCATCCTAATTAAAGTTGTTATTTTAAGAAAAAATATTGACAAAACAAAAAATACAGAATACTATATGCATATAAGATTTTTCTAATATACTTATATTATTAGAATTTGTAGAAACTTAATATAAATATTATTTTTAGGAGATGGTTATATGTTAGTTGAAAGGGCAAAAGAAGTTTCAGAGTTATTAAAAGTAATATCTAATGAAAATAGATTAGTTATTGTATGTTACCTAATTGATAAGCCCATGACAGTTAGTGAACTCCATGAAAAATTAGATAACTTAACTCAGTCTGCATTATCTCAACACTTATCAATTCTAAAGGCTCATAGAATATTAGATTCTGCTAAAAATGGTTTAAATATTACTTATTCAATTCAAGATCAGAGAATTATTAAAGTAATTGAGACCTTAAAACAAAACTATTGCCATTAAGTTTTGTGGAAAATCAAATGATTTATAATATTTTTAAGAAGAGAACTTCTCATTATCGAGCATTCTCTCCTTAAAAATAATTTTATTATTTTAAACCTTATATTACTTCTTTATTATTGGAATTAATTTTTTTAGTATCGCAGCAGCTATCTTTTTTAGTACTACCCATCATCATTGGTACCATAAGAAGCATCATTAGTGGACATATAAATGGTGTTATTTTCCCAATTACATTACCAGCACTAGGACTAAATTTGGCTATAAACGGTAATAATGCTATGATAATTATAGGTAATCCACAACAGATAATCATATGAAGCACATGCTTTAATGAATTATGCTTATGTGTCGCTTGCTTTACTTTATTATTTCCATGACAATTCATACATATCCCTCCAAATTGTTTTTTTATTGAATATATGTTTGTCTAATCTTTTCTAAATCAGCCTTTTTAATATCATCGACTACTTCAATAATGCCAAGAATTTTACCATCTTTCATTATGTCGTAAGCGGAAGCTTCATTAAAAGTAATGTCTAGATCTATAACTCCCTTTCTTCCATCAAAAGATTTAATAGTATTAGAACTTTTTGCTAATACTATTTCAAATTTTCCTTCTGGGTTATCAAAGTCATTCAGGTCAAAAGTTAGTTTAGTTTTAATATTTTTATCTACTACAACTATAAGAGGTTTGAGCTCATATCCGATTCCCTTAATCGTTGAACTTTGGCTGTTGCCAATTACCGTTGCAGTTTTAACTATAATTTCAGTTGGAACTTTGTTCATATCGCTTCCGTAGATGCTTGAAGCTTGCTCCACAGTTGACGAGTTAGCACTAGGCGGTGTACTCACACTGCAGCAACTAGGAGCACCAACGGGAGGAGCCGAAGGATCTGTCTTAGACGTATCAACAGTATCTAAGTTATCTACTACCCGGATTACACCCCTTATCATTCCCATCCAACAGCTAAAGTTTATATCCTTGTCACTCGGAGTAAACTCTATTGTGTTTTCACCATTCTCTAATTGTTTCTTTATATTTAAGGATGGAACTACAATTGCATTATTACAGGAAGTTATTTGTTTTCCATCTATTATCCACTTAACAGGAACACCTTTCTTTACGTATAATACATTAGGCACATATCCATTTGCATCTGCAGTCATATTTATTATCTGAACCCCATCCTTTAAGATAGCTTTAGTACTGTTGCTTCCAGAAGAAGCAAGGGATTGGTTATTCCAAGGTAAAAGTGAAGCTATAGGTGGAACAAAGTTTATTCCAGCTAAAGACAATCCTCTGTTGCCCATTATCAGCCCTAGCACAACTACAAGAATTCCACTAAATTTTAAAATATTTTTGGTGTATCCTTTGCTTAGTAGACCTGAAACTGCACCAAAGGTTAACATTAAAGGCACTGTACCTAAAGCAAATATAAACATAGAGAGAGCACCTTTAGTAAAGCTACCTGTAGAGAGAGCATATAACTGCATAGTTTGAAGAGGTCCACAGGGCATTAAACCGTTTAAGATACCTACTATAAATGGATTCTTAGGCTTATTCTTTACAGAACAAAAGGACCAAGGGAGTTTTATTTGAAGCTTTCTAAATAGATTAAAGCCAGCCATATTAAAGCCCATGATGATCATAAATAAACCAGCAAACATTTGAAGAGCAGCTTGAGCTTTTATAGATAGTGAAAGTACAGACCCAAGAGCACCAACAATTGACCCTAGAACTGTATAGGATATTACTCTTCCTGCATTATAAAGTAGTGCGGGTTTAATTGCCTGAAGCTTATTTATGCTCTTAGTAGACAAGCTTTGAGAGAGCATTATTCCACCGCACATTCCTACACAGTGTATGGAGGTTAGAATTCCAACTACAAAGAGTATAAAATAGGTTGCTCCTTTAAGCATACTATTCATATCAAAACCACCAGTAGAATTACCTATAAGAATAATAGCGATTGCTACTATTAATATTCCGGCAAACCCAAAGTTAGAGGAGCTCTCAGTACTATAACCAGAATTACTTATAGAATCTTTTATATCCTTTAGGCTACAAAGCTCAGAATCATATTCTATGTCCACAAACTGACCACTGTAGTTAGCCTTTACATTAAAAACTCCTACTAATTTTTTTAATGTTCTTTCTATAGTTTTTTCACAAGATGTGCAGGTCATATTATATACTTTTAGTCTTATATTTTTGACACTCATAAATTCACCTCTTCAGTATATTGTTAATATTTAAATATTATTGTATATGGATACATATCACTTAATATAAATACATTTAATAGCTATAATATACAGAATAGTTGTGTAGAAGTTATGAAGATTCATATAAAAATGCTTGAATGCTAAAATTTGGTTTAAAATAAATTATTTAATCTTTATTTTTTCTACACATAAGACTTATATATAAGATATAAACAATGAAAAACGATTGAAAATAATAATTTTAAATAAAACAATAGATTTTTATAGTAAGTTATCTGTAGAAATCTATTGTTTCTTGTTGAATTTTTGTGAAAAAAATACTATTATAAGATTTTTTATAACTAATTATCTAAACAATTATTGATATTAACAAAAAATTAATATAAAATTTAAATATATAATAGTAATCGTTAAATTAATTAAACAAAAGAAGAGGTGTTTTTATTGGAGAGTATTAAGTTTAATAAAAAGTCATTAAAATTTAAAATAACTATCAGTTCACTAGTAATAGTTTTGTTATCTACATTATTACTTGCAGTGATTTCTTACAATGTTATTAGTCAAAAACTTCAAAATCAACTTAAAGAAGATGGGATGAATTTAGTAGAAGAGATTAGTTCTGAAATTAGTACAAACAACAATGTACTTAATCAGGTTGACAAATTGTTAGGGGAAAAAATTATATCTGCTGCATATTTAGTAGGAGAAAATCCGAATCATTCAAATGAGTCTCTTACCGAAATTGCAAAAACTATAAATGTACAAGAAATAAATGTAGTTAATGCGGATGGAGTAGTTATAAACTCTAATCTAGCAACAAACATTAACTATAAATATCCGACTGATCATGCTATACAGCGTCTTTTAAAGGGAGAAAGTAATCAAATAATTGAAAAGATAAGAAAAAGCTCCAGTTCATCTGACCAAAATTATTATAAATATGGAGCTGTTGCTTTAAAAGGTGGAGGAATTGTACAAGTAGGTGTAATTGCAAATGAAGTTGAAAAATTAAGCAAGGATGTTGAAGATCAAACATTATTAAATAGACTAGGGAAAAGTCCTAATATCGTCTATGCCTTAACAATTGATACAAATTTAAAAGCTGCAGCTCACACTGATAAAAGCAGGATTGGCATTACATTAGACGATGAAGGAAGTAAAACTGCTATAAAAGATGGAAAACCTTACTCTTCAGTATATAATTATAAAGGTCAAGAAAAAGTATATGATGTTATACTTCCCATAAAAGATGCTAATGGAAAAGTAACTAAGGCTATCGATATTGGAGTTTCACTTAAAAATCAATTCAATGCTTTAAAGAGCATAGTAATATATTTTGCAATAGCTTCAATTCTTATTGTTGTAATAAGCGGAATAATATTAATAAGGGCAATAAGTAGAAATTTAAAACCTCTAGACAAATTAATATGTACAGCTGAAAGTGTATCTCAAGGAGACCTTACTAACAATATTGAAGTAAACACTGAAGATGAAATAGGTGATCTTGGAATAAGTTTTAATAATATGGTGGATAACCTTAAAAACATAACTACTAAAATCAATGAAGTTTCTAATAACCTTGCAGATTCTTCAAAGGAATTACTGCTATCAACACAGCAAGTATCCCAAGTCTCAAGTGAAATTTCTAACTCGACTCAAGAAGTTGCAAATGGAGCAGAGAAACAAGTTAGAGCTACAGACGCAGTATCAGTTAACATGAAGAATGTTGTTAAAAATATAACTACTATACAAGAGCAAATTGGAAATGTAATGAATTCATCAGATGATACAAGCAGACTTGCATCGGATGGAAGAGAAAAGATGGGCAACATGGTTAAACAGATTAATATAATAAAAGATAGCGTAAATTACTCTTCAAAGGTAATAGAGGAACTTCAGAAAACATCAAAAGAAATTGGAAATATTGTAGAAATAATTGATGGAATTGCTGATCAAACTAACTTATTAGCACTCAATGCTTCTATTGAAGCTGCTAGAGCTGGAGAAGCTGGAAAAGGTTTTGCAGTAGTAGCTGAGGAAGTTAGAAAGCTAGCGGAAGAATCTATGCGGTCTTCAAATAGTATTAAGGACTTAATTATTACCACTCAACAAAAAACTGATAAAGCTTTAATCTCAATAGAAGAGGGAAACCGTGAATCTGAAAAAGGTCATACTATTGTACAAGTTGTAGGGACTTCATTGAACGAAATACTTAAATCCTTTGATGCTACTAGAATTAATCTTGAAAAAGTTAATGAAATCATTAATAATTCTAAAGAATCCATCGATACTATGAGCTCTAATATAAATGAAATACAAGCAATTGCTACCAATACTGCTGCAAGCACAGAAGAGGTTGCTGCTTCTACTGAAGAGCAAAATGCCGTATTACAACAAGTTAATGCAAGTGTTGAACAGCTTACTGAAATGGCAGTAAAGTTGGAAGATAGCATAAAGATATTTAAATTATAAGATATAATTACAATTTAAAATATTGACAAAAAAACACATATAGTAATATAATTAATTGTAAATTATATAATAATTCATTGAAGAGAAGAGTATTCTTTAGAGAATCTTAAAAAGCGAGCAGAGATGGTGAGAGCCTGTAGGAAATTTAGAGAAGAAAAGAGTCTTGGAGAAACTTATGAAAAAGATTTGGTTTTAAATCAGAAGTAAGTCGTTGACTGCGTTAAAGTTTTAAGTGGATTTGACAAGAAGTCATTTCAATAAGAGTGGTACCGCGGATAAATACCCGTCTCTGTTTTATACAGAGACGGGTATTTTTAATTTTATCTATCCCACTGAAAATATATATTATTTTATATAATTTATCATAAAAATAAACAATATGGAGGTAGCAATATGGATTATAAAAGATTAGTTGCAGAAAGAATAAAGGAAAATGTTGATTTAGAATTAGATTTAATCGAAAAACTAATAGAAATACCGCCTAAATCAGACATGGGCGATTATGCATTCCCATGTTTTCAACTTTCAAAAACTTTAAGAAAAGCTCCAAATATGATTGCTCAAGAGTTAAAAGAAAAGATAAATAATAAAGGCTTTGAGAAAATAGAAAATTTAGGACCTTATCTAAATTTTTTCGTTGATAAAGCATCTTTTACTAAAGATATAATAGAAAAGGTATTGGCCCAAGGTGAAAAATATGGATCGTCGGAAATTGGAAAGGGTAAAAATATAACTATTGACTACTCTTCTCCTAATATTGCAAAGCCTTTTCACGTAGGTCACTTATTCACCACTGCTATTGGTAATGCTATCTACAAAATGATGTCATTCCAAGGGTATAAATGTATAGGAATAAATCATCTAGGAGATTGGGGAACTCAATTTGGGAAACTAATATCTGCATATAAAAGATGGTGTAATGAAGAAGCTTTAGAAAAAGATCCTATAAACGAGTTATTAAGAATATACGTAAAATTCCATGACGAAGCTGAAAAAGATCCATCACTAGAAGATGAAGGAAGAATGTATTTCAAAAGACTTGAAGATGGATATGAAGAAGAAACTGAGCTTTGGCAAAGATTTAAAGATTTAAGTTTAAAAGAATTTAAAAGAGTATATGATATGTTGAATGTAGAATTCGATTCCTATGCTGGCGAAAGCTTCTATAATGATAAAATGGATGCTGTAATTGAAGAGATAGATAAAAAAGGCTTGCTAGTAGATAGTAATGGTGCTAAAGTTGTAATGCTTGATGAGTACAATATGCCTCCATGTATTATAAAAAAGGCAGATGGAGCTACTATATATGCAACGCGTGACTTGGCTGCAGCAACATACAGAAAGAAAACTTATGATTTTTATAAAAGTATATATGTAGTTGGAGTTGACCAATCACTTCACTTTAAACAATTATTTACTACTCTTAAGCTCATGGGACATGAATGGGCAAATGATTGTAAGCATATAGCCTTTGGTTTAGTTAGATTTGCTGATAAAAAACTATCTACAAGAAAAGGTGATGTTATATTCCTTGAAGACTTATTAAATGAATCTATAGATAAAACCTTAGAAGTAATAAATGAGAAAAATCCGAACCTAGAAAATAAGGAAGAGGTTGCTAAAAAGATAGGAATAGGAGCTGTAGTATTTACTTATTTAAAAAATAATAGGGAAAAAGACATAATATTTGATTGGAAAGAAATATTAAGTTTTGATGGTGAAACAGGTCCTTATGTTCAGTATAGCTATGCTAGAGGTAAGAGTATACTTAGAAAAGCAGGAGCAATCGAAGGCAATGCAGACTACAGTAAATTAAATTCAAAGGAAGAATTTGAACTTGCAAAAACTCTTGAAGGATTTAACAAATCAATATTGTACGCTATAGATAAATTAGAACCTTATGTAGTGACGAGATATGTTATATCAGTAGCTAAAGATTTTAATAAGTTCTATAACGCTCATAATATAATGAATACTGAAGATGAAGCAACAAAGATAGCTAGATTAAAACTAGTAGAAGCAACCTGTCAGGTAATAAAAAATGCTTTAGGTTTACTTGGTATAGGAGTTGTAGAAAAAATGTAAAACTCTATAAAAGGTGATGGATTTTTATTCATTGCCTTTTATAGAGTTTTCAAATTTGCTTTATTATTATATAATAAATACTATAAGTTAAATTTTGAACATACATAGTAGCACTAATTTTGGAGGATTGCAATGTTAATTAAAGAATATAATGAGTTGTTAAGCATAAGCGATAATGTGTTCAGCAGCTACAACATGGATATAATAGCTTATTTTGATATAGAAACTACAGGCTTTGATAAGGATGAGGATAGTATAATATTAATATCTTTTGGAAAATTCAATAATAAAATTTTTTGTATAAAACAGTATTATGCTGAAACTTTAGATGATGAAAAAAATATATTAAATAGCTTTTTAATTGATCTAAAGTCATATAGCACATGGTGTTCTTATAATGGTATAGCTTTTGATGAACCCTTTATAGTAAGTAGAATGGAAAGACATAATATTTCTCTTAATATACCAAAAAATCATATTGATTTGTATAGAAGCATAAGACCATATTATAAGCAACTTGGTATGGAAAGATGTAACTTAAAAGGTGTTGAAAGATATATAGGAATAGATAGAAAAGATCAGATAGATGGTGGAATAAGTGTAGATTTATACAAAGAATTTTTAGTTACTGGAGAAAGTAAATTAAAAGAAATAATTATGCTGCACAATTATGAGGATGTTTTAAATTTGCCTAAAATCCACGAATTTATTTTTGAAGTTGAAAATAATAAAAATCTGGTTAGAGAAAATGTAATTACCGATAAGCAACTTAACTATCTAAAAAACCTATTGAAGAAAAACAATATTTTGTTAAATATAGAATTAGAAAAAATGTCAAAAAAGGCTGCTTCTAGGACTATAGATCAAATATTAAAGGGCTGTAGAGATCGTGATGAGTTAAATAACATAATAAATAACAGCTATTAAAAATATTGTTGTATTTATTATATATTTTAATTTATAATTGAAACTAAGGGGGGATATTATGATAGAGAATATAATGAAACATGACATTATTAAACTAAGACCAGAAGATACTTTAATAAAAGCCTTAGATATTATGAATGATAATAACATTAATGGTGCACCGGTAATCGATGACAATCAAGAATTGGTGGGAATAATAGTTAAAGCAGATATATATAGATTCCTTATGGAGGAAGGACATTATGATACATGCCCTGTAGATTGGGCAATGACTAAAAAAGTTATATCTGCATCAAAAGATGAAGACATAACTGAAATAGCTAGAAGATTAAGAGAAAATGATATAGTGGCCATTCCAATATTAGATGGAAGTAATGTAATAGGCATAGTTTCTATCGAAAATATAATAGATTATTTTATAGACATAAACAAGTGATATAATTAAGAAAAAACCATGTATTTTATTTGGAATACATGGTTTTTTCTTTAGTTATTTGAATTTTTATAATTAGGGCAGTGACTTGAACAAGATCCACAATCACACTTACCTTGAGCTTTTTTCTTTAAGTTTTTATAAAAAATAGTTACTGCACATACACCTATAATAGCTGTAATTATTATTTCTATAGCCATTATAACACCTCCATATTACTTTTATAGTAGAGATCCTATTCTAAATACCACAAAGGATACAACCCATGCAAGAATTAATTGGTATGCAACTGAAAATACGGCCATCTTATTACCATATTCTTTTTTCATAGTTGCAATAGTAGAAACACATGGAGTATATAAAAGTACAAAGACTAGAAAGGCATAAGCTGAAACTGGTGTGAAATGTTGAGCAAGTGATACTTCTAGGTTTCCGCCAAAAATGACTCCCATAGTTCCAAGCACTACTTCTTTAGCCATGAGTCCTGTCAATAAGGAAATAGAACTTTGCCAATTTCCAAAACCTAAAGGTGAGAATATTGGAGTTATAACCTTTCCTATGCTTGCTAAAATGCTGTTATTTATATCTGTCATACCATGAAAATTAAAGTTAGATAAGAACCAAACAATAACAGATATTGCAAATATTATTCCTCCAGCTTTTTTCAAAAACCCTTTACCTTTATCCCAAGTGTGAAGCATTAAATTTTTAAATTCAGGCATTTTGTACTCAGGAAGTTCTATTATAAAAGGTTCTTCATCTTTTTTAAATAATGTATTCTTAAACAGTAAGCCTATTACAAAGGATAATATAATTCCTAAAAGATATAGTGAAAACACTACCGTAGTAGCCCTACCAACAAAGAAAACAGAAGTAAACATTGCATATACTGGTAACCTAGCATTACAAGACATAAGGGGTACTAAAAGGGCAGTTAACTTTCTATCCTTTTCACTTTCTAATGTTCTGGCAGACATTATACCTGGAACAGAACATCCAAAACCAACAATAAGAGGAATAAAAGCCTTACCAGATAGTCCTACTTTTCTCATTAATTTATCCATTATAAAAGCTGCTCTTGCCATATATCCACTGTCTTCGAGAAAAGATATTCCTAAGAAGAGAGCAAGTATAACAGGCAGGAATACTACCACAGAACCTACTCCGCCAACAATACCACCTACAACTAGTGACTTAAACCATGGGCTAGAATTAGCTAATATTGAGTTTATATTAGGCACTATTATATTATCAAGTAATTCACCTAATAAGTCCGCTAAAGGTTGTCCCACCCAACTGAAAGTGAATTTAAATATTAATGCTAATATCACAAAAAAGATTGGATACGCTAAATATTTATTAAGCAAAATTTTATCTAACTTTTCTGTTGGTGAGGATGTCTTACTTTTGTTATAGGACAAACACTTCTTGAGGACATCTCCTATGTAAGCATAGGCCTCTTTCTCGTGCTGAAATTGATAACCATTCTCAATTATTGGATTTAAAAAATCGCCACCAATAAGCATTTTCTTTAACTCATCAATTCCCTTGCTTTTGGAAGCTATTATAGGTAAAACAATAACATTTAATTCTTTAGATAGAATAGAGTAATCTATTTTTACACCTTTAGCTTCTGCCACATCTATCATATTAAGAACTAATATTATTGGCTTATTAAATTCTTTAAGCTGGGTTGTTAAATATAAATTTCTGTCTAAGCTAGAAGCATCTACTATGTTTATTATTACATCTGTATCTCCATTAATTAGAAAGTCTTTAGAAACCTTTTCTTCATTTGAATAGGTATCCATAGCATATATTCCAGGCAAATCAACTATTTTTACCTCATTTTCTAAATAACCTTCTTTTTTTTCAACAGTTACTCCAGCCCAATTCCCTACATATTGATTAGAGCCAGTTAAAATATTGAAAAGAGAAGTCTTACCTACATTAGGATTGCCAACCAAAGCTGCTGTTATCATATAAAAATCCTCCTATTTATTGCTGCATTTTAAAATGAACTTTTAACAAATATATTCTCTGCATCTTTTTTTCGTATAGCCAAATCAAAGCCTCTTAAATTTATAACTAAAGGATCTCCAAAAGGAGCTGTAACTTTTAAAGATACTTCCGTTCCTTCTATACATCCTAGAGCTAACAATCTTTTAATTAATTTTTCATCTCCACTAATTCCCTCAATTAGGGCTCTTTCACCAGGTCTTAAATCACATATACTCATATCCATCACCTCATAATGAAAATCATTATCATTTACTATGTATTAATAATATCATCATTAATTGATTATGTCAATATCATCAAAGAAGGCTTTGAATATAATTTTATCAATTTAAACATTGTTAACAACTGTTGACATTAAATTTTTCTGCTGTTATAATAATGGATGTCAATTGAATACATATATCTAACTTATCAAGAGTGGTGGAGGGACTGGCCCTATGAAGCCCAGCAACCAGTATTATATTTATATATAATACAATGGTGCTAAATCCTGCAGCAGTAGCTGGGAGATGAGAGGGAACTGTGAGTTTTTAACCCGAGGTTTTCCTCGGGTTTTTATTTTACTATTGATTTTATGAAACTAACGAAGTTAAAGGAGGAAATGTAATGATAGAAATTAATAGAGTCAATAAAAGTTTTTCAGAGAAATCCGTACTAAAAGATGTAAGTTTAAACATAGGAAAGGGAGAAATATTTGGTGTTATAGGCCATAGTGGTGCTGGTAAATCAACATTGCTAAGATGCTTGAATGGATTAGAATCCTATGATAAAGGTAGCATAAAAATCATGGAAAAAGAGGTAAAGAATCTTAATGCACAAGAATTAAGAGCTTTCAGAAAAAATTTAGGCATGATATTTCAAAATTTTAATTTATTAAATAGAAAAAGTGTTTTCGATAACATAGCGCTTCCTTTGGAAGTTTGGAGGGAAAATAAAGCTAGTATTAAAGATAAAGTTGAAAACTTATTAAAACTAGTAGGGCTCGAAGATAAAAGAAATAATATGCCCAGAGAGTTAAGTGGTGGCCAAAAACAAAGAGTTGCAATAGCAAGAGCACTTGCATTAAATCCGAAAATTCTACTTTGCGATGAAGCAACCTCAGCTCTTGATCCAAATACTACTAAATCTATATTACAACTTTTAAAAACTATAAATGAGGAATTAAATATCACAATAGTCATTGTAACTCATCAAATGGAAGTAATAAAAGAAATTTGCAGTAAAATTGCAATTATGGATGCTGGCGAAGTAAAAACTGTTGGAGATGTAGAAGATTTATTCCTAAAGCCAGATATCAACTTGAAAAAATTGCTAGGCGAGGATAAGACACTTCCTGAAAGTGGAGTGAACATAAGGATATTCTTTCCTAAGGCAATAAGCCAAGACAGCATAATAACTTCTATGGCCAGAGCTTTAGATATTGATTTTTCAATAGTTTGGGGAAAATTAGAAAGATTTCGAGATGATGTACTGGGAAGCCTAGTTATAAATACTAATGAAAATGACAAGATAAGAATTTGTGATTATTTAACATCAAAATCTATAATTTGGGAGGTAGAATAAATGGATTTATTTAATGAGGTTTTGTTTCCTGCTTTAGCTGAAACTTTTTATATGGTATTTGCTTCAACTTTATTTGCAATAATTTTAGGTTTTATTCCAGCAATTTTATTAATTTTAACACAAGAAGGTGGTTTAAAACCTAATAAGACTGTTCATAAAATTCTCGATGTTATTATAAATTTATTAAGATCATTTCCTTTTATTATATTGATGATTGCAATATTTCCATTTACTAAATTAATAGTTGGAAAATCAATTGGTACAACTGCAGCCATAGTTCCACTTACTTTAGCATCAGCACCTTTTGCTGCCAGAGTAATAGAGTCTTCTTTAAAGGAAGTAGACCCTGGAGTAATAGAAGCTGCAAAATCCTTTGGTGCTTCTAATTTTCAAATTATCTTTAAGGTTATGATTAAAGAGGCAATGCCATCTATTATTCTTGGCATAACCTTGACAATAATAAGTATAGTAGGCTATTCTGCTATGGCTGGTGCTGTCGGTGGTGGCGGGTTAGGTGCCGTAGCTGTAAATTACGGTTACTATAGATTTAAAACTGATGTTATGGCATACACTGTAATAATGCTCATAATTTTAGTGCAACTTTTCCAGAGCATAGGTAATCTAATTTATAAAAGATTAATAAAATAGTTACAAGCTCCAAGAGAAATTAATTCTCACGGAGCTTATTATTACGAAATAAACATCTATGTATAAAAAAATTTAGTTGGAATAATCTAATTTTAGGTGTAACATTATAATGTATTAGCATATATTGATTTAAATAGTATAATAAAGCTTTTTAGGGAGGAAACTATGAATATAGCAGCATTTTTTGATATTGATGGTACTTTATATAGAGAGGGACTAATTGCTGAAGTTTTTAAGAAATTAGTGAAATATGAACTCATACCTTCTGATAGGTGGTATAAAGAAGTAAAGCCTGAATATGAAAAATGGGATAAAAGGCAGGGAAACTATGATAATTATCTGTTAAAAATGGCAGATATATATATTGAAGCTATAAAAGGACTACATAAATCACAAATTGAGTTTATAGCAAAAACTGTAGTTTCACAAAAAGGAGATAGAGTTTACACTTTCACTAGGGATCGAATTAAGTGGCATAAGGAAAAGGGGCATAAGGTTATAACTGTTTCTGGAAGCCCATCTGAGCTTGTAAGACAAATGTCCATAAAGCACGGTTTTGACGATTATAGAGGTGCCATATATTTAATGGATAAAAATGATATATATACTGGCGAGGTTCTTTCAATGTGGGATAGTGTAAGTAAGAAAAATGCTATTAATGCTTTAATAAAAGAATATAACATTGATATGTCACAAAGTTATGCATATGGTGATACTGCTGGAGATTTTTCTATGCTCAAAATGGTGAAATATCCAGTTTGTGTAAACCCAACAAAGGAACTCTTAAAGAAGGTTTTAAATGATGATGAGGTAAAAGAAAAAATAAAGATAGTGGTTGAAAGAAAAGATGTAATATATAACTTAGAGCCAGATTGTATTGACATATTTTAATTTAAAATATAATAATGTAATTTTATATTAAAAAGTGTTATAATATAACAGCATAGAGTAATTTGCATAACTAATTTAGAAAAGAGTGGTAGAGTGATAGAAAGACAGAATATTGTAAAAATTGGTAATTTAACAGAGGGAAACTCTTTAGTGATAGATGAAAGATGCTCCTTGTATAAAGAAGCCATTTTTTTTGATTTAGAACATTATATTTATAAAAAACCAATTTGCATAGGAGTGTTTGGATGCTGTTATTTTAGTGAAGAAGAAAATATTTTAAAGGTAACTCAATATATGATAGAAAATAAGAATGATGTGAAAAACATCCTTTTTCTTGCAAAAGATTATTTTAATTTAATGCAAAGCAAATATAAGAAAAAATATATAGTTACTTTTTCTGGAAACAACGATTTTACAGTAATTAATTATTTATTTAAAAAATATAATATAGAGTTTGATATAGAGCAATATTTTTTCCATATAGACTTACAAAAACAGTATGAGAAAGAGAAACTTACATCCATAGGATTGAAAGCATTAGAGGTAAAGTTTAATATTTTTAGAGATACTGAACTTATAAGTGGGTCTAACTTAGCTAAAACCTTTAGCAAGATTATAAAAGATAATGATTATATAACTAGGATGCCTAAAGAAAAAAAGGAAAAGATCCTCTTATATAATGAACAGGATGTAGTTAGTTTATTTCATATATACACTAATTGGAATAATGCTATTAATAATGATTTAATCGTTGCTGAAGAATAAGTCGATTTAATTTATTTTACAATGGAGATAGGGGTTTGATTAAGTTGTTTAAACCAATAAAAAGTACAAAAGTTTACGAACAAGTAATAGAACAAATTAAAGGTATGATTGTAGGTGGAAATCTTAAAAAAGGAGATAAATTGCCTTCTGAAAGGGAACTAGTTGAACACCTTCAAGTGAGTAGAACTTCTATAAGAGAGGCATTAAGAGCTCTTCAAATTATAGGATTAATTGAATGTAGACAGGGTGAAGGAAACTATATAAGAAATAATGTAGAAAATAGTCTTTTTGAGCCTTTATCCATAATGTTCATGCTTCAGGAAAGCACTCCTGCTGAAATTATAGAAATTAGAAAAATACTTGAAGTTGAAACGGCTGCATTAGCCGCTCAAAGAATCTCAAGTGAAGAAATAGAAAATTTAGAAATATTAATAAAAGCTTTTAAAAGTTCCGATAGTGAAAATGACAATGTTAAAATAGATAAAAAGTTTCATTATCTAATAGCACAAGCTTCAAGAAATTTTTTGATTGTTAATATTTTAAATGCCATATCATCTTTAATGGATTCATACATTAAAGAAGCAAGAAAAAGAATACTTTTAGATGAGAATAACAGAGAAGTATTATCAAAGCAGCATGAAGATGTCTATGATGCTCTTAAATCTCGTAATTCTAAGAAAGCAGCAGAAGCAATGAAAAAACATTTGGATTTTGCGAATGAATATTATAGAGAATTTTAATTTAAAAAGAGTATTAACTTAATGAAAAAAGTTAATACTTTTTTTAAATTAAAGCAAACCAAGATGATTTTTATCAAAGCTGGTCATACCATACTACCAAAACTTTTGTAATATGATTATATAAAAACTAGGGCTGTCGCACTTAGCGAAATATAGCCGACACTTAACTTATTCTCCGTGATATATTATCACTCTTCTGGAATATGAGTTAAGTATCTGGAGTTTTTACATTCAACAATTGTCTTTTACATATTTGTTAATTAAATAACCTTAATTCAGTTTTTATATAGATTTAGCTTAAGAGTTTTAAAAACTTTTTTAAAATAATAATTATATTAAACTCTTGCAAGTGTAACGTTTACATGGATTTATAAAATTTTAACATTGATGTTAACAAAATAACTATTGTAGCAATAGTATGAATGTTATGCTAAAATCAAATTATTCAATGGTCATACCATACTACCAAGTTAGGGGGATAAAAAAATGAATATGTATTTACTCTTTGTTATTGCATTAATTCCAATAATTTGGCTCATGCTTTCACTTGGAATTTTAAAAATACCAGGACATAAAGCAACGCCAATAACTTTAGTTATAACGTTACTATTAGCAATTATTGTTTGGAAAATGCCTCCAGTCGATGCTGTAAAAGCTGGACTCGAAGGTGCTGCAAATGCGTTATGGCCAATAATCATAGTTATAATCGCAGCGGTATTTATCTACAACTTATCTATACATACAAAAAGTATGGACCTGATTAAAAAGATGATGACTGGTATTACGACTGACCAAAGAATTTTAGTTCTTATCTTAGCATGGGGATTCGGTGGCTTCCTAGAGGCTATTGCAGGATTTGGAACAGCAGTTGCAATTCCTGCTAGTATAATGGCTGCACTTGGCTTTGATCCTATATTTGCAGCAATTATATGCTTGATAGCAAATACCACCCCTACAGCTTTTGGTGCCATAGGTCTTCCGGTATCAACACTAGCTAAGCTTACAAATTTAAATCCCAATTTACTAAGCTATGCAGTGGGATTACAACTTTCACTATTAATTATCATTGTGCCAGTAGTACTAGTAATGCTTACTGGTAAAAGCGTCAAAGCTATTAAAGGAGTTCTTGGTATAGCATTAATATCTGGATTATCTTTTGCAATACCAGAAGTATTAGCAGCAAAATATATGGGAGCTGAACTTCCAGCAATACTTGGTTCTGTAGTCTGCTTAGCTGTAACTATAGGTTGGGCTAAAGTATTTCATAAAGATAAAGCTGCTAAAGATGCTGAACAAATATCTTTTAACAAAGGTTTTATGGCTTGGGTTCCATTTATATTAGTATTCGTAATAATAATATTTACAAGTTCTCTGTTCCCAGGAGTTAGTAAGAGCTTGTCAAAGCTCAGTACTACAGTTACGATTTATCATCAATACACATTTGCTTGGATTAATAACCCAGGTTCACTAATTATAATAGCAGGAATTGTAGGTGGATTAATTCAAGGTGCTAAATTAGGTGAAATTTTACGAATTCTTGGAAAAACTGCTAAACAGATGACTAAATCAGCTGTTACAATAGTGGCAATAGTTGCACTTGCAAAAGTTATGAGCTATAGTGGAATGATTAAATCTATAGCAGTAGTTTTAGTTGCAGTAACAGGACATACGTATCCAATAATATCACCAATAATAGGAGCACTTGGAACTTTTGTAACTGGAAGTGATACATCTGCTAACATATTATTTGGTCCACTTCAAGTAGAAGCGGCTAAATCCTTAGGATTAAATCCTTATTGGTTAGCAGCAGCAAACACTGGAGGAGCTACAGCAGGCAAAATGATATCGCCTCAAAGCATAGCAGTTGCTACAGCAGCTACAGGACTTGCAGGGGCAGAAGGTAAAATATTAAATGCTACTCTTAAATTCTGTATAGTATATGTAATCGTTTTGGGAGTTATAGCATATTTTGCAGGCTCTATGTTCGGTTTTTAGAAGCATTCTTAATTTAAAACTTTAAATATAATAAACTCAAGTTTAATAATATATTAAAATTTAATAATTATAAGGAGGTACCACATATGACAAAAATCAAAATACCTTATCACAAGGAAATGTGGGAAATAGAAGTTGAAGACAAGAATCTCGTAGGAATTTTAGAATCAAAGGCTGCAGAGTATAGAACAGAACTTACTGAGCAGCAAATTGTAGAAAAAGCTTTAGACAACCCTATAGATAGTCCTACGCTGGAAGAGTTAGTAAAAGGAAAAAATAACATGGTTATTATAACGAGTGACCATACAAGGCCAGTTCCAAGTAAAGTTACAATGCCTATACTACTTAGAAGAATCAGAGAAGTAAATCCTAAAATAGATATAAAGATTCTTATTGCCACTGGTTTTCATAGAGCAACTACAAAAGAAGAACTTATTAATAAATTTGGAGAAGAAATAGTTGAGAAGGAACAAATTATAATCCATGACTCAACAGATAATAATAGTTTAGTGAAATTAGGAACTCTACCTTCTGGTGGAGAGCTCATAATAAATAAATTAGCCGTTGAAACCGAGCTGCTTATTGCTGAAGGATTTATAGAAGCTCACTTCTTTGCTGGATTTTCTGGTGGAAGAAAGAGCATACTTCCTGGAATAGCATCTGCTAAGACTGTAATGGCAAATCATTGTTCAGAATTTATAGCTAGCCCTTATGCTAGAACCGGTATACTTGAAAATAATCCAATCCACAAAGATATGCTTTATGCAGCAGAAACAGCAAAACTTGCTTTCATATTAAACGTAGTAATAGATAGTGATAAAAAAGTAATAAATGCTTTTGCTGGACATAGTGAAAATGCTCATAAACAAGGATGCAATTTTGTGTTACAACTTTCAAAGATTGACAAAGTCGATGCAGATATCGCAATTTCAACTAATGGTGGATATCCTCTTGATCAAAACATCTACCAATCAGTAAAAGGTATGACTGCTGCTGAAGCTACTTGCAAAGAAGGTGGAGTAATCATAATGGTATCAGCTTGCAATGATGGACATGGAGGACAATCCTTCTATGATAACCTAGCGAATGCAAAGTCACCAGCTGAGTTACTGGATAGGATATCTAAAGTACCAAGAAATGAAACTGCCCCTGACCAATGGGAATTTCAAATATTAGCTAGAATGCTTAATAAATACACAGTTATATTAGTAACTGATATGTGTGATCCAACAATGATAAAAAATATGCATATGGAACATGCATTTACCTTTGAAGAAGCCCTTGCTAGAGCCTATGAATTAAAAGGTAAAGATGCAAAGGTTGCTGTTATACCTGATGGTGTTTCAGTTATAGTTAGATAAACAGATTTTCAATATAGATTTTGGAGGTATAAAAATGGATATATTAGTATGTATTAAACAAGTACCAGGAACTTCAAAAGTAGAAGTAGATCCAGTAACAGGTGTATTGAAAAGAGATGGAGTAGATTCAAAAATGAATCCATATGACTTATATGCACTTGAAACTGCATTAAAAATAAGAGAACAAGTAGGGGGAACAGTAAAAGTAATCAGCATGGGACCTCCTCAAGCAGCAGAGGTTATAAAGGAAGCCTATATGATGGGAGCAGATGAAGGAGTACTACTATCGGATAGAAAATTTGCTGGCGCAGATGTTTTAGCCACTTCCTATACAATTTCACAAGGTGTTCAGCAAATGGGAAATGTTGATTTAATACTTTGTGGAAAACAAACAACAGATGGAGATACAGCACAGGTTGGACCAGAAATGGCAGAATACTTAGGAATACCTCATATAGCTAATGTAATAAAACTAGAAGAAATAAAAGATAACGCAATGGTAGTTGAGATGGATATGCCTAATACAATCGAAATTGCAGAAATTAAATTTCCTTGCTTGCTAACTGTTGAGAAAGATATATTTCAACCAAGATTACCATCCTATAAGAAAAAACTTTCTACTAAGGATAGAGAAGTTAAGATGTTAAGTCTAAATGACTTTAAAGATCAAAATGAAAAAAGATATGGACTAAATGGATCACCAACACAGGTTGAAAGAATATTTCCACCAGCAGTTAATACAGATAAAGAAATGTGGGAAGGTAATGGAGATGAGCTTACAGACAAGCTCACTAAGAAACTTAAAGAACTAAAATTTATATAAATATAATATTATGATTAAAATTAGAAATTATAGATGTTAATATACAAATGCAGTAGAAGAATAGGAGTTTAAAGGCCTAAATGACACTTAACGAATAGTTCATAAGCGGAAGCGAGTAGTATTGACTACTCTGTGTTCCGACTAAAAGGAGGAATAAAAGTGGGTAAATTAATTGTAAATGCGGAGAAGTTAACTCCTTCAATTATAGAAGAATTAGTAAATGTATGTCCATTCGGAGCAATAGAAGAAAAAGACGGAAAGATAGAAGTAAATGCAGCTTGTAAGATGTGTAAGCTTTGCGTTAAAAAGGGTCCAGCTGGTGTAATGGAATTTATCGAAGAAGAAATTCCACAGATAGACAAGAGCTTATGGAAGGGTGTAGCTGTATATGTTGATCACGTTGAAGGAGATATTCACCCTGTAACTTATGAATTAATTGGAAAAGGCAGAGAGTTAGCAGCTAAAGTTAACTATCCGGTTTATGCAGTGTTTGTTGGACATAATATAAAAGACAAAGCTCAAGAAATATTACATTATGGAGTAGATGAAGTATTTGTATATGACTATGAAGAATTAGAAGACTTTAGAATAGAACCATATACAGCAGCAATGGAGGACTTCGTAAATAAAGTAAAACCATCAACATTACTAGTAGGAGCAACTACAATAGGAAGATCTTTAGCACCAAGAGTAGCTGCAAGATTTAAAACAGGACTTACAGCTGACTGTACAATACTTGATATGAAAGAAAATACAGACTTAGTTCAAATAAGACCAGCATTTGGTGGTAATATAATGGCTCAAATCATAAATCCAAATAATAGACCACAACTTGCTACTGTTAGATATAAAGTAATGGATGCACCTGAAAGATCAAAAGAGGAAACAGGAAAAATTACTGTATGTGATATGGACGCATCTAAATTAGGTTCAAATATAGATGTATTAAAAGTAACTAAAAAAGAAGTAGAAACAAGCATTTCTGATGCAGATGCAATAGTAGCTGTTGGAAGAGCACTAAAATCAGAAAAAGATTTAGAAATGATAAAAGAATTAGCTGATTTGCTTGGAGCTCAAATAGCTACAACAAGACCATTAATTGAAGCGGGTTTTGTAGATGCAAAGAGACAGATCGGATTAAGTGGTAGAACAGTAAAACCAAAATTAATAATTACTTGTGGAATATCAGGAGCAGTTCAATTTACAGCAGGTATGAATAATTCAGATTGTATAGTTGCAATAAATAAGGATCCAAAAGCTTCTATATTTAATGTAGCTCACTATGGAATAGTAGGAGATATATATGAAATAATACCTAAATTAATAAATAATATTAAAGAAGGAAAATCAATAATTTAATTATTTACTAATAGATTTAGAGTAAAAAGCTAATAAATTAAAGAATATAATAAAGTAGAGATTTGGAGGTAAGCAAAATGGCATGTAATTGTGCGGACCAATATAAAAAACTTGATCAAAATGATATAAAATTCCTAGTGGACTTACTAGGTGAGGATAGGGTGTTTACAGGAGAAAATATAAATGAAGACTTCAGCCACGATGAATTAGGTGGAATTAGCAAGATGCCTGAAGCTGTAGTAGAAGTATTAGAAACAGCAGAAGTTTCAAAAATTATGGCTTATTCCTATGAAAATAATATTCCAGTAGTAGCAAGAGGTTCAGGAACAGGACTTGTTGGAGCATCAGTTCCTCTTTATGGCGGTATAATGATCAACTTATCAAAGATGAATAAAATTGTTGAACTAGATGAAGAAAATTTAACTTTAACTGTGGAACCAGGAGTTCTATTAATGGAAATTGGAAAGTTTGTGGAAGAGCATGATTTATTCTATCCACCAGATCCAGGTGAAAAATCAGCTACTATAGGAGGAAATATAAGCACAAATGCTGGTGGTATGAGAGCAGTTAAATATGGAGTAACAAGAGATTATATAAGAGGACTTGAAGTTGTACTTCCAAGTGGAAAAGTAATTGAAGTAGGTGGAAAAGTAGTTAAAAACAGTTCAGGCTATAGCGTGAAAGACTTAATATGTGGTGCTGAAGGAACTTTAGGAATAGTAACAAAAGCAATATTAAGATTATTACCATTGCCAAAGAAAGCTATTAGCTTACTTATACCTTTCCCTGATCTTGATAAAGCAATAAACACAGTACCAAAAATAATTAAATCAAAATCAATACCAACAGCAATAGAATTTATGCAAAGAGAAGTTATTTTAGCTGCGGAAGAATTCTTAGGAAAGAAATTCCCGGATAATTCATCTGATGCATACTTGTTGTTAACTTTTGATGGTAACAGCAAAGAAGATATAGAAAGAGACTATGATAAAGTAGCACAAATTTGTCTAGGTGAAGGTGCTTTAGACGTTTATATAACAGATACAGATGAAAGAAAAGAAGCTGTTTGGTCAGCAAGAGGAGCCTTCCTTGAAGCAGTTAAAGCATCTACTTCTGAAATAGATGAATGTGACGTTGTAGTTCCAAGAAATAGAGTAGCAGAATTCATAAAGTATACAGATGAACTTCAAAAGCAATTTGATATAAGAATTAGAAGTTTCGGACATGCTGGTGATGGAAACTTACACGTGTATGCATTAAAAGATGATATGACTCAAGATCAATGGGAAAAGAAACTATCAGATGTATTTGAATGTATGTATAAAAAATCTGTTGAGTTAAATGGATTAGTATCAGGAGAACATGGAATAGGTTATGCTAAAAAACCATATTTATTTGAACAATATGGTGATGACTATATGGAATTGTTAAGAAATATTAAGCTAGCTTTTGATCCAAAAAATATATTAAACCCAGGAAAAGTTTGCCAATAAATTACACAAAAGGCACGGTGGAAATCACCGTGTCTTTATATTTTCCTTCTAAAAGTACTGTCAATATTGAAAAACTTATTTTAAAATATTAACATAGCATTAAAAAGGCGGTGACAAGGATGGATAATATTTTATGGAAAATACAAGATACAGTTAACAAATATGTTGTAGTGCTATCTGAAATACTTAAAGTGGATGTTGTAATTGCAGATTCAAACTTAATAAGAATAGCTGGTACAGGTCAATATAAGGAGAAAAATAATTTAAATATGCTTGATGAAGGACATATAGCTAAAATGGTCATCGATACTGGAATGAAGAAAATTATTGAAAATCCTAGGGAAAATGAAGTTTGTGCCAATTGTCCTGATAGATTAAATTGCATTGAAACTTTTGATATGAATGCACCAATTAAGTTAAATGAAAAAGTTATTGGAATAATAGCATTTGTATGTACTACAGAAGCACAGAAAAAGCACATATTGGAAAACTATAATACTTTTATCAACTTTATTGATCAAATTTCAGATTTAATTGTTTCAAAAGCCCTTGAGGCAGAAGAAAACGAGAGAAATTTAGCACTTATAGGTTTTTTAAATGAGATTATTGACAATACAGAAGAAGGCATTATTGTGTTAGATGGAAATAGTAATATATCAAGGGCAAATGAAGCTGGTAAAAAGATATTGGGAATTAATCTCAATAATAACAAAAATATTAATGTACAGTTAAAGTCTACAGGGGATATGTTAATGGGTTTAATGGAATATGAAGTACAAATAGAGAATCGTTTTGTTGATACTATAGGAAAAATGTATCGTATAAATAATAATGACTACAATGAACTCTTTATATTTAAGGATCCAGAGGCTGTGCAGCAAAAAGCCCTTAGTGTAACTACAACTAAAGAAAAGTTTAACCTAAGTAATATTTTAGGGGAGTCCAAAGAAATACAAGTATTAAATCAAAAAATAAAGAGGCTTGCGTCTTCTGCATCAACAGTATTGATAACAGGTGAAAGTGGTACAGGTAAAGAACTTTACGCTAGAGCTCTTCATAATGAAAGTGAAAGATCTGAGGAGCCTTTTATTGCTGTCAACTGTGCTGCAATTCCTGAAAACCTTCTTGAAAGCGAATTATTTGGTTATGTGAAAGGAGCTTTTACAGGAGCTGACCCAAAAGGTAAAATAGGTAAGTTTGAGCAGGCCAATAACGGAACTATTTTTTTAGATGAAATAGGTGATATGCCTATATATATACAGGTAAAGCTACTAAGAGTACTAGAGCAGAGAGAAGTTATAAGATTAGGTTCTAATAAAACAATAAATATTAATGCAAGAGTAATTGCTGCTACAAATAAAGACTTAGAAGATATGGTTAAAAATAATACCTTCAGAGAAGATTTATATTATAGATTAAATGTAATACCTATTTTTCTTCCACCCCTTAGAAAAAGAAATGGCGATATAAAGCTGTTAACCCACTGCTTTATCCATAAGTTTTCGAAGTTATTTAATAAAAATGTATCCGCCATCTCACAAAGCTTCTGGAGTTTTATTGAAAAATATAATTGGCCTGGTAATGTAAGAGAACTTCAAAATACAATTGAATATGTTATTAACATGATGGGAGAAGACGGAAATATCGATGAAGATTTACTACCTGCAAAAATTAAAAACTCAACTAAAGCTTTGAGCTTTAATAATTATGCTATAGAATGCATGGAGAAAGAGCTTTTTAAAAAGGCAATTGAACTTTATGGTTCTAATGGAGAATCAAAAAAAGTTATTGCAGAGAAAATGGGGATAGGTATTGCTACCTTATACCGCAAATTGAAGAAATATAATATAAAATTATAGAGAAGAAAGGCATGATTATCAAAAATGATAGACTTATCATTTTTGATAATCATGTAACTTGTATACAAAATAATTCTACATATCAGCGTTGTTTTTCAAGCATCATAGTTACTTATTAGCAAATAAAAAGATATCATTAATATCAATATTCCATTATTATAAACAATTTAAATTATCAAAAATGATAATTTGAATTGTCTGTAACCTAGTTTTAAAAATACAGGCAACCCTTATTAATACAGAATATATCAGAAATTTCATTTTATTAATTAAAATTGGTATGCATTTTGCTGTATATAATTTAAAATAAATAATTTTAAAATTAAAGGAGAGAGAGTAATGGCTGTAAGAGAAATATTATTACTTGGCAATGAAAGTTTGTACGAGGTATGCAAAGAGATTTCACAAAGTGAACTTGGGAAGGCGAAACAAATAGTTGAAGATTTACATGATACAATGATGAACTTTAGAGAAAAATATGGTTTTGGAAGGGCCATAGCAGCACCACAGATAGATGAAACTTATAGAATAATTTATATGAATTTTGATAATACCTCTATGGCGTTCATAAATCCTAAAATTGAATTTTTTGAAGACAAAAAATTTGAAATGTGGGATGATTGTATGAGCTATCCTGGTTTAGAAGTTAAATTATATAGATATGAAAAGTGTAGAGTATATTACAAAGATTTGGATTGGAAAGATTGTGTCTTAGAATTCGAAGGAGATCTATCTGAATTAATACAGCATGAATATGATCATTTAGATGGCATATTAGCAGTGCAAAGAGCTATTGATACTAAATCATTTAGAATAAATAGGAGTAAGTCAGGCTGTTTCTAAACTTCATAGTTTATTTAGTTGACATAGCTTTTCTATATCTTTAATAAACATATAGAAGGACTCGGCAAAATTTTGATAGTCCTTCTATATGCAAAAAGTATTTTTTAGTTAACATAATATTTAATATGTATCCACATACTGTCAGTTACATACAAAGTATCTCTATAGTTACATAACCTTATCATGTAGATTAAATAATGTATTTATTTAGTATTAAAAAAGTAGTATAATATTATTCTGTTACAATTTATAAGGTAACATTGTATATAATTTTGCATATATGAATAGAAGAATGATTACGGGTGAGTTAAATGAAGAGAATGATATTAGCAGAAAAGCCTTCAGTAGCTAGAAACATTGCTGAGGCACTTCAGTGTAAAACGAAAAAAACTGGATACATAGAAGGAGAAAACTATATAATAACATGGGCTTTCGGGCATCTATTAACGCTCTATGATTGTAAAGATTATGATCCTAAATTAGCATTATGGAGCTTTGAAAATTTTCCTTATATACCAGAAAAATTTAAATATAAAGTAAAAAACGATAGTAAAAACAGAAATATAGTGGACTCTGGTGCAAAAAAACAACTTGAAATAATAAAATATATTGTTAACAGAGATGATGTAGCAGATATAATTGCAGCTACAGACTTTGATAGAGAAGGAGAACTTATTGCTCTTCTTATCTTTAATTATCTCAATATATCCAAACCTATACATAGAATATTAATTAATGAATGGACTCCAACAGAAATAAAAAAAGGATTAAACAATCTAAAGAAAAATTCAGAAATGAAGCCTCTGCAGGATGCTGGTGTAAGCCGTCAACTGGCCGATTGGGTTATAGGAATAAATTTCACCTCTATAGCTACGATGAAATACACAAGAGGCAAGGGGAATCTATTAAATATAGGAAGAGTATTAATGCCAACCCTTAAAATGATATATGATAGAGAAATGCAAATAAAGAATTTTAAAGTGGAAGAGTTTTTTGAATTAATTGCAACCTTTAAAAATGAAGCAGGAACGTACAAAGGAAAGTTTTTTTATGGGAAAAAAGATAAATTTCCAAATAAGCAGAGTATAGAAAGACTTAAGGATGAAATACAAGGAAAAGATGGCATTATAACAGAAAAAACAGTAGAAATAAAAAAAGAAAATGCACCTAGCTTATTTAACTTAAGTAATTTACAGGGTTACGTGACAAGTAAATTCAAAGGGTTTACAGCAGACAAAGTATTAAAAGTAGCGCAAAGCTTATATGAAAAAAAGCATATTACTTATCCAAGAACAGAAAGTACAGCTTTAGAGGAAACTATAAAGGATAAGGCTAAAAATGTTCTAGAGGTATTAAAAAAGAATTTACCTTTTAAAGATGAAATAGTATTTAATGCTTCTAAAAAAGTGTTTAACAACGAAAAGGTAGAAAGCCATAGTGCTATTATACCAACTTATATTATTCCTAAAAATTTAACTGAAGATGAAAGAATCGTATATGATTCAATAAAAAACAGATTTATATCTCAATTTATGCCTTCAGCAGAATATGAAAATACAGAAATAATAACCAGTGTGCAAGGAGAAAATTACGAAAGATTGTTCTCCACTAAAGGAAAAATACTACGAGTTAAAGGATGGCTTAAACTTTATGATGAAGATAAAAAAGATGAGTTGCTGCCACCGGTTAATAAAAATGATGTAGTTAAAATGACAGAAATCAAAGTAGCATCAAAGAAAAGTAAACCTCCAGCACATCATACAGAAAAGACTCTATTAAAGGCTATGGAGACCTGCGGCAAAAACTCTAATTCAAATGACGAAGACGGAGAAGAAGAATCTTCTGTACTTTATGGGTATTCCATAGGGACCGCAGCTACAAGAGCTGAGACAATAAATAAACTTAAATATGCTGATTATATAACTACGAAAGGAAAGTCATTATTGATTACTGACAAGGGGATTAAACTTGTTGAAAATTTCCCTTTGAAAGAGTTGATGGATACAGATTACACTGGTAGATTAGAGAAAAAGTTATATGATGTTGAGAAGGGTAACTTTAAGAAGGAAGATTTCTTAAATGAAATCTTTGCTTTTACTAAAAATGGTGTAATAAAAATAAAAAAAATTAAAGCTGAATTAATATGTGATACTAGGGGAAATTAATATGTGAGGCGCCGCCGTGCTTAGAAATAAGCAAAGCTTCTGTCACAATTATCTATTTGGAATATTCCTATTATATTAAAAATAAAAAGTGTTAGGTATAAAATTAAATACCTAGCACTTTTTTAATTACACTCTTTATAAGGGACTATTTTATAACAAAAGCATATAGTTATAAATAAAACCTTTTAATTCTTCGAAACAATACTTGTAATTACTGGCTGCATTTTTTCGTTACTGCGAGTGGATTTTTCGAAAAACTTTATATACAAAATCGATAATGTAAATGCAACTGCAGCACCAACAATCTGCAATATTATAGTTTTTAGTTCGATTCTTTGAGCTATCATAGTTCCGAATATAGCTCCGATAAAAATTGATATTAACGGTAATATATAAACAATAAATGCAGCTTTTAACATATTTGTTTGTTTTATTTCAAAGGTAACACGCTGTCCGGCTTTAGCTCCCAATGGATTTAGTGCGTCTACAACCATAGCTTGATCTCCAGGGCACGCTCCGCAATTCTTACAATCTCCATGTCTATTTGTTTTAATTTTTGCAGTATTACCAGCAACTTCTATTACAGTGCCTTCCGATTCTGTTTTCATATCATTCAACTCCTTCAAAATATGTGTAATATATTTAATAATATAAGTATAAATAATAGTTATGTAGAAGTTATGAAGAAAATGTTATTTATTGGCTTTACTAAATTATATGAGTTTACAAAATTTTAAGTGACTACTTAGGATAAATAGAGCAGGTGAATTTCCTTTATTTTTTATTTATAAATATCAAACCCAAAATACAAAGAACTATTCCTAATATCTTATTAGGTCCAAAGCCTTCTTTAAAAAATAATATTCCTATTGGAATAAGTAAAAGTGCAAGAGTGATATTAGCTACCAAAGAGCCTACACTTATGTTCCATCCTGCGCGGTATGCCATTATATATCCAAATTCAAGTCCAACTATAGTAATTCCGAGTACTATACTAGTCCAATTTAAATCCTTAAAAGATTGAAAGAATCCTTTATCTGTCTTATAAAAGTTAAATGCAATAGCAGACATAAGTGCTGCAGTTAAATACGTGATAATCAATGAAGAAAAAGGATTGACCTTTGCAGGTACTAATTTAGAACATGTTTGATAAAAAATATTTGATGCTACTATAATACAAATAGGGAATATATACATAAACATAACTTTACCTCGCTTGTTAATTTAATTCTATTTTTTCTAGTTAAATTCTCTAAAGATCTTCATCACTAAGTGGATTAGAACGTACTGCTTCTCTTAATTTTTCATCATCAACATGAGTATAAATCTGAGTAGTAGATACATTTTCGTGACCTAATATTTTTTGAAGACTTCTTATATCTACATTTCCGTATTTATACATAAGAGTGGCAGCAGTGTGCCTTAGCTTATGTGGAGTATATTTATCCGTATCCAATTCGGCTTTTCCTAAATATTTTTTAAGCATCATTTCTACAGACCGTTTGTTTATTCTAGTATAATTCTTACTAATAAAAAGGGCATCTTTATCTCTAATTTTATCGTAATCTTGATTTCTGACCATCAAATAATTATGTATAGCTTTCATGCAAGCGTTATTTAAATAAACAGTTCTTTCTTTATTGCCTTTTCCTATAACAGTTAAAGTGTCTTCTTTAATTCTAGAAATGTCTATGCCGCACAATTCCGAAAGTCTTAACCCGCAGTTTAAAAACAGTGTTATTATACAGTAATCTCTTTCTTTGTATTTTCCATCTATACAATTCAAAAGAGCTTTACTTTCTTCTAAAGTAAGATAAATAGGGTTTCTTTTGCTTATTTTAGGTGATTCTAATTCTAAAGCAGGATTTTCATCTATTATCTTGGCTTTGCCATTAAGATACTTGAAGAAAGATTTCAATGTAGCGACTTTTCTAGCTCTAGCATAGCTGCCGTTATTTCTATAATTTTCTGCAAAAGATATAAAAGCGAACAAATCACTAAGTTTTATCTTCTTTATAAAAGAATCATCTATGTCATTTATTTTTATATTTTCGAACTCCTGGTCATTTGAAACTTTTCCTCTATAAAGTTTTAAAAATCTAAAAAACATAATGAGATCAACTTTATATCCATCAATAGTATTTTTAGACTTACCACGAATAGTGCCGAGGTAATTTAAAAAATTATTTAAGTGATCAGGAATATCTGGATCATATATATGGTTTAAATTGTAATGCATTTTGGCTTGTCCCCCTCTAAATTTCAATACAACTTCGCTAAATGTGTATTTAGCGAATATAATATTAGGCAAAATAGTATATAAATCCTTATGTTCTACATACTTTATTATACATTATTTAACGGATTCCTGCTAGTAGAACAATTCATGAGTACAGATATATCAACATCCGTACTCGGCATCATAGTGTTAATTAAAATACAATGCAATCAATCATTATTTCACTAACAAATTTCTTGTATATATTTGTAAAATCAATTCTTTATATTTCTACATCTAGATTTCAATTGATAATATTCTCAATTAGCATAAATCTATTTTCACGACAATTTAAATTCATTTTTCACTATATAAACTTTCATTTGTTGAGTTAAAATTCGTTAACGGTTATCAAATTATCATATTCCCACAATCTGGTGATAACTTTGTGGATTCATTTTTCTTCCATTTCCCCCACTCTTCCCTATGCGGTAGGTTACAAGAAATAATTTGTAATTTAAAGTCATTTCTTTAATTGTCATTGTCGTAAAACATTATACATTTATTTATAAAAATACAAAATAAAAATTCTCTAGTTGTATTTTTGTACAATTAAACAATTTTAAAAATTATTTTTTTGCCAGAAATCGTTTCGTTTCTTTCCTTCTAAACCTTAAACTTATTTACAGCTGTTTCGATTCTAACTTCAGATCAATCACATCTTGTCTTTAAATTTTTCTAGTTTATCAGATTTTTGATTCATAGCTATTAAAAAATAATGATAGATATTTTTAAAATGATATTTATAAGTCTGTTTAAATACCTTGAATTTATTCTAATCATTTTTATATAGTTAACATAATAATTAATATGTCATATACATGTAATATTAAAATGAATAATATTTTTATAATAAGGTAAAATATACAAATGTGAGTATTTGTTTTATATATTTTTATTTACTAATCAAAGGAGAAATTTAAATGAAAATCGGTATACCTAAAGGACTATTGTATTATAAATACCAACCATTTATTGAAACCTTTTTCACAGAATTAGGAGCAGAAATTGTAACCTCACCAGAAACTAATAAAAACATATTAGATATGGGCATAAAATATTGTGTAGATGAAGCCTGCTTACCTGTCAAGGTATTTCATGGCCACGTTGCATATATTAAAGATAGCTGCGATATACTATTTATTCCGCGAATCATGCAAATAAATCCCAAAGAATATATCTGTCCAAAATTTTGCGGTCTTCCAGAAATGGTGATAAACAATATACCCAATATGCCTAAAACTATTACCTCCCCTATTTATGCATTCTCGAAAAACAGCCTAAAGAGTTGGGTTAATGATACCGGATTTCTATTTACTAAGAATTATTTAAAAATCCAAAGAGCATATAATTCAGCTATAGATGCACAAAAAAATTATAAAGGTGGAATAAAAAACAGCGGATTTAAATTGAATGTAGCATTAGCAGGGCACCCTTATAATATCTATGACAAATTTATCAATATGGATGTAGTTAAAAAATTAAACAATTTGGGTATAGGAATAATAACAGAAGAAAATTTAGAAAACTCTTTTATAAAGAATCAAGTTAGATCTCTTTATAAAAAACCCTTTTGGACTTTTGCTAAAAATTCTTATGGCTTTTCAACTTATTTAGCCGAGACAAATAAAATAGATGGGATAGTATATATATCTTCTTTTGCTTGTGGAATTGACTCTGTAGTAATAGAGCTCATAAAAGATAAACTGAATAATTTTCCGTTTCTTATTTTAAAGATCGATGAACATACTGGTGAAGCAGGTTTTAACACAAGATTAGAGGCCTTTGCAGATATGCTTGAAAGGAGGTGTAATTTACATGAAAATAACCTTTCCTCATCTTGGTAATACATATTTCGCGGCTAAAGCTTTATTTGATGGTTTAGGAGTAGATTATGTTATACCACCTTTGAGCAACAAAGCAGCTCTAGAGATAGGCTCTTTATATTCTCCAGACGAAATATGTTTACCTTTTAAAATAATGATAGGCAACTATATTGAGAGTATCAAACAAGGGGCCGATACCATCTTGTTTGTAGGGAGTTGTGGTCCTTGTAGATTTGGAGAATATTGCGAGTTACAAATGAAATTACTAAAAAAATTAGGACATAATTTAAATTTTATAATAATGGATAACCCAAGAGACATAGGAATAAAAGAACTTTTCAATAGAATTAACTCGGTTTTATCTGCTAGCAGTCGCAATAAAAAAGAACAACTTAAGGCTATTTACTATGCTGTAAAAATTATAAATCAAATAGATGATATAGAAAGCACTGCTCGATATCTTGCTGGATATGAATTAAATAAAGGAGAGTGTAAACAACTTTTAAGTCGTTGTAAAGCAGAAGCGTTAAAAATTGATATTCCAGAACAAATGTTTGAGCACTTTAAAAAATACAAACATTTATTAGATTCCGTGCCTATTGACAAAGAAAAAAATCCAATCAAAATTGCCATTGTAGGTGAAATTTATACTATAATCGAACCTTTTTCAAGTTTTTATATCGAAGATAAGTTAATGGATTATGGAATTTCAACCAAAAGGCATCTCACGCCAAGCTGGTGGTTTAAGAATATGGCATTGACTAAATTTAAAATAAATTCCTTAGATATACGAAAAGCCTCAAAGGAATATCTTCCACTGTATATTGGTGGTCATGCAAGAGAATGTATCGGTGAAACTATACTGGCTAAGAAACATAATTTTGACGGAGCAATTCAAATATTTCCTATGGGATGTATGCCAGAAATTGTTTCAAAAGCAATACTTCCATCTATATCTAAAGATAAAGACTTTCCTATTTTAACTTTAGTTGTAGATGAATTGACTGGTGATGCTGGATATGTAACTAGGATTGAGGCATTTTTAGATTTACTTGAAAGGAGAAAGAAAAATGTATTATATGGGAGTTGATGTTGGCTCTGTAAGCACCGATATCGTACTTGTAGACAGTAATATAAATATTGTAGACTCATTATATTTAAGAACTAAAGGAAGACCAATAAACGCTATACAAGAAGGTTTTAAGCTATTACAAAGTAAATACGATACAAAACAAATTAAAGCTGTTGGAACAACAGGCAGTGGAAGACAAATCGCATCATTTTTAATCGGTGCCGATGTTGTCAAAAATGAAATAACAGCTCATGCTGTTGCATCCCTTGAAAATAACAAAAATGTCAGAACTATAATTGAAATTGGCGGTCAGGATTCAAAAATAATAATTTTAAACAATGGAATCGTAACAGATTTTGCAATGAATACAGTATGCGCTGCCGGAACTGGTTCTTTTCTCGACAGACAGGCTGAAAGACTTGATATTCCTATTGAAGAGTTTGGAAATTACGCTCTACAAGCTAAGAATTCAGTTAGAATAGCCGGAAGATGTGCCGTTTTCGCCGAGTCAGACATGATACATAAACAACAACTGGGATATAGTGATAAGGATATTATTAAAGGTCTTTGTGATGCTCTTGTCAGAAATTATCTTAATAATGTTGCTAAAGGAAAAGAAATAAAATCAGAGATATTCTTTCAAGGAGGTGTAGCCGCTAATATAGGCATGAAAGCTTCTTTTGAGGAAGCTTTAGGATGTGATGTAACAATTCCAGACAACTACAAAGTTATGGGAGCTATTGGTTCTGCAATTTTAGCTAAAGAGCATTTGGAGAAAACAAATGAAAAAACCAAATTTAAAGGCTTTGATTTAGCCGATATAGAATTCATCTCCAAAAGCTTCGAATGTACAGGATGCCCTAATGGCTGTGAGGTAGTAAAAATATTAGGTAGTGAAACGATTGTTGGATATTTCGGCGATAGATGCGGAAAATGGAGCGGCAGTGTATTAGCGGTTTAAAGGCTTTTCTATAAAATTACACATTATCTAGAGAGGATGTTGTAGATTGAATATTGACGAATTATTGATATGTCCAAAATGTAACAATAACTCTTTTAATATAAAAAGAGAAGCTACATATGTATACACTTATAAGCTTAATACACCAGATACAAAATTACGCAGTGATAATAAATCAGCTCTACCCTTTCTATTTGACAATAGAGAAAAGACTTGTTCAAAAGAATATCTAGAATGTACTAAGTGCGGTGCGCATTATCCGTGCCCCTTTTTTACAGATACAGAAAAAATTGATTTAACTATTTTACAAAAAGCTATACGTTCCGATTTCAAGGATGAACCTGAATTCTTTGGGTAAATAAATGTATTTTAACATTTATTTAAAGAATTTATATACTATAATAAAATAAAGTTAACAAAATTGTTATATTATCAATATAATAATGTAAATATTATTGATGGACTTTAGAATTAAATCTAAGGAGAGATATATTATGCAAAGTATCACGTATGGAGATGTATCTTTTAAATCAATGATCCAAATTATTAAAAAATATATTCAAAGTGATCAAAGCCGTAAGTATGAAATAGCTATAGGAACCGACTCACAAAACTTTGATATTACAAAGGTAGTTGTGGTTGTAGCTATTTGGAGAGTTGGAAATGGTGGTATATTTTTTTATGATATTAAACGTGTGAATAAGATATCTAACCTAAGACAAAAAATTTTTTACGAAACTAGTTTAAGCATTGAACTAGCTCAGCGATTATCAGAAAAGTTCAATGAGGAAGACTTTAAATGTGATATAAGTATCCATGTAGATGTAGGTGATGATGGATTAACCTCCAAAATGATACCTGAAATAGTAGGATGGGTTAAGAGCTGTGGTTTTACTTGTAATGTGAAACCTTATTCCTATGCCGCTTCCAGCATAGCAAATAAATATTCAAAGTAATTTCTACGTTAACTAAATCAGATGTCAACTTAACTAAATTTGTTATGTTAACATCTGATTTAGTTTATAACATTATATTGATCTTACATTATTACATCAAAATTTTTTATGAATTACATTTATTATTGGAAACATACCAATAAGCAAACCCAACAAATATCATGCCACCAATAATATTACCAAGAGTTACCGCTGTTAAATTATAGGCTAATCCACTTAAAGATATTGGAACTTTATGTGGTAGCAACAAAGATATGGATAAGAGGGTCATATTAGCTATACTGTGTTCAAAACCTGAAGTTATAAATGCAAATAAACACCAAAATATCATAATAAGCTTTGCTGTTTCTTCTTTTAATTTAAAAGAACACCATACTGCTAAACAAACAAGTATATTACACAAAATTCCTCTAATTAGTAATTCCATAAATGGTGCAGACATCTTTGCCGCCGAAATCTTAAATATAAAATCCGCTGTAGGCCCTTTTGCAAGTCCAGAATATGCAAAAAGTAAGGCTAAGACTATTGATCCAATGAAATTTCCTAGATAACTAAAGAACCATACGCTAAACAATGATTTCAACTTAATCTTTTTCTCTAAAACACCAATTGTCATAACCATATTGTTTCCGGTGAACAGCTCAGAGCCTGCCATAATTACAAGACTTAAAGCAATTCCAAAGGAAACTCCCATCATTATCTTAGTGCTTGGCGAATTTACAGCAGATAGCATACCGCCAATAGTAAAAATTAATAAAATGCCAAACCCAACAAACATGCCTGCTAGAGCAGATGCTATTAAATATTTACCTTTTTCATTTTTTACAAAATTAGCTTTTTTTACAGATGCTTCACTTATTTTAATTATTTCTTCTTTGAACACTAGCAACACTCCTTTATATTGTTATATATTTAACATAACATCTTTATCAAAAAAATAATGTGATAATTATCACATTATTTAAAAATTGATTAAAAATTTTTCGTTAAATAAAAAGAGCTGCCATTTATTAATGACAACTCAAATTCTATTATTTCTTTTCTTTCATTTCTTCATAACTAACATCCTCTAAATATGTTTCTTTAGTATCTTCAATTTTATCTTTATTTATATCATCAATATTAGCCTTTATTGAATCAAACATTGTTTGAAGTGTTTTGCTGGCAAAGGTCTCCAGTTCACCAAATATTTCTTCTGCACCCTTTAATTTTGACACAAATATATCTATCTGATGATTAGAAATATTCTTCACTACTTTGCTCACAATAAACTCTGAATTTTCATCCTCAGGAAGAATTACATAGTCACCTGCTTGTAGTGTTAGATAAATTAGATCCTCAGTCTCAATCCCTATTAGCAAATCTTCATAACTATCATCCACATCTTCATATAATAAATAAAAATTAAATATTGTTTTCATATAAGACTCTTCCTCCTCGAACTATATAAAATTAGGCAGCTCAGCATTTCACATGATCAGAAACCACCACACTCATATTATATTAATCTTGTATTAAAGATGTGTATATAATCTACTGCCTAATTAATATAGTTCTATGTTTCACTTAATTCAGAGGAGTTAACAACAAATTCTTAAAAAAATCCATAAGTTTAGAAATTTCTAAGTATAACTTTTTCAAATAGAAATGCTGCTACCATAATTAATATAACTACTATAAAAAGAATTAACAAAAGTCTTTCTTTCTCCTTTTTCTTCTTCTTTTTATTACGCATTTGTCTCTTGTTTATTATCTCCATTAATATCCCACCCTTTTATACCATTGTATAAATACAATTATATATGGTTATTTATGGAAATTCAATGCTTTATATTTTTAATAAGTTATTTTAGATAAGCAAATATATAATTAAACTGCCAAAGTTGTATGTAGATAACCGCACAAGATACTTACCATATAGCTATAGTAATAATTTCGTTATATAAATTTCTTTATGATTTTTTAAATCCAAGAATTCTGATCCATCAAATAAAAGAGGACGGGATATTTCATCTGAATTAATTCCTATTACTGTACATATTTTATTTGTATTTAGCAGAACACTTTCACCCATGAGAAAAGTTAGCACATGTTCTATAAATACTTTGCAATACTCATAATCCAGTTTTCCTAAGCTTTCTCTTTTTAGCGTTGCTAATGCTTCAAAAGGTCCTAGACTTTTTCGATATATTCTATCAGAATTTATCGCATCAAAAGTATCTGCAATGGCAATTATTTTTGCAAAAGGATGAATTTTATCTGCTTTAACCCCAAGAGGATAACCACTACCATCTAATCTTTCATGATGCATAAGTACCCCATATATTATAGATGGATCTATGGAAGTTATACCTTTTAGGGAATTATATATATAAACAGGATGTTTTTTTATTTCAATCCAATCTTCACTTTTTAAAGGTAATATTTTATTTAGTATTTTACTATCAACTTTTGTCTTTCCAAAATCATGTAGTATAGCTGCATGATTTAAAAGATTTATTTCATTTTCGCTAAATCCAAGCCACTTACCAAGAACAGAGCTTAAAGCTGTTACATTTACAGAATGCCTGTATATTACATCTTCTCCACTGCCAGATAATATTACATTTTTTATAATGGATTTTGTTGAATTCAATTCTTCTCTAATTTTTTGAGCAAAAGTAGTTACTTCTTGAGTATTAGTTGTGATGTTTTCTTCTACATTGTTGAATATACCCTTTATATCAACTGAAAGTTTAATGAAAATCTCTTCTATTTCTTCTACACTTTTATTTTGGTAAAACTTAAGAGTGTCCGCACCATCACTATAAATAGCAACTTTACCATAAAAATATACTTCTTTCAACTTGTCTATTATTATGCCCGTAAGTTTAGTTCCTTCATTTAATAATAGTATACCATCTGCCCTAAGTTCCTCTGCTACCACCATATCTGGTTTTAGTTCACTAAGAGTTAAAAATATTTTCTTTTTGGTCATGTTTATAATCCCCCTATGCATGGCAAATATTAAAGATAAAATGTTAAAGTCGTTTTATTTTATCTATATTCGACAACAATTTATATTTCCCTTTAGTTTTAAATAAAAACTTTATTTAAAATCAAATTTTTATTAACATTCCAACTTATGATTTATTCTACTTAGTTAGTCATAATTTTTATTATGTAAACATTATATCCATATAAAACTTTTAAACTTCTTAAATAAAAAACTCAATACCTCAAGAGTACTGAGTTCTAAAATATAATAATTCTATTATACAATCTACTTACCTCTAAAATATAGAGATAATTCATCTGGATTTCTCACTATCATTCTTTTACCAGAAAACTTTATCATTCCTTTTTTCTCGAAATTATTTATGCACCTTGAAATAGTTTCTCTTGTACTGCCAAGCATATCTGCTAAGTAAGTTATACTTATATTTAAATTTATTAAGACTCCATCTTCAGTTGATACTCCGTAGTCCCTACATAACTTCCAAAGCTTAGCAGCTAGTTTCTTATCCATTTTTATTGGAACAGTATTTTTGAGTTGTCTATAAAGCCTCCTAATTTTCTTTGACATTGAGGTAATTATAATTTTAGATAAGTTAAAATCTTTAGACATTATTTCTAATAAATCTTTTTTTAGTAAGTAAATAACATAACTATTTTCAAAGGCCTCACAATTTATAGATGCAGATAGGCTGTCAAAAATAACTTCATTTATAAATTCACCTTGACCTAAAATATATATAACTCTTTTCTGACCTTCTTCTGAGTTTCTAAACATAGTCACTTTTCCTCTTAAAACTATATATATTTTATCCACTTCTTCTCTTTCCGCAAACAGGAGCTCTCCCTTATCTAGTTTTATTTTTACTGACTTTGTTAATAATTCTTCCTTGATAAAATCATCTAAATCATCGAAAACACTTAATTGCTTTAAATCTTCATAAGTAACTTTCCCCATATTATATCACCCTTACATTACATAAAACATTAATATCTATTTTAAGAAAATGCATACTAATTATTAATAATGTATGTTTTTCCATGTTTAGCTCTAGCTGCTAATTATAATTTTCTCATTTTTGACATCTACAATTATTTTTTTATCTTGAGGTATTTCTTCAAACAATATCTTATCTACAAAATAAGGCTTAATTTCCTTTTGTACTAATCTATTTATTTCTCTTGCACCATAATCAGAATTTAATCCTTTTTGTGCAAGCCAAGTATAACAGTCATCAGTTACACTAATTTCTATATTTTTGTTTTTTAATTTTTCTTCAAATTCACTTATAGCCTTCTTAGCTACTAAAACAGCCATATTTTCATCCATTCTGTTGAAAATAATTATTTCATCTAATCTATTTCTGAATTCTGGTGAAAAAACTTTTTCAACTTCCGTATCTATAGCATCAAGGCTAACTTTTCTGTTCCCAAATCCCATAAGAGACTTTCCAATAGCTCCTGCTCCGGCGTTAGATGTCATAATTAATATTACATTTCTGAAGTCTGTCTTTCTTCCTGTACTATCTGTTACTGTTGCATAATCCATTAATTGAAGCAGGATATTCAATACATCTTGATGAACTTTTTCAATTTCATCTAAAAGAAGCACACAATAAGGTGTTTTTCTTATGGCATCTGTTAAAAGTCCACCTTCTTCATATCCTACATATCCTGGAGGAGCTCCAATAAGCCTCGCAACTGTGTGTTTTTCCTGATATTCACTCATATCAAACCTAACTAAAGGAACATTTAAAGATTTTGCAAGCTGTTTACAAATTTCAGTTTTTCCTACTCCTGTAGTTCCAACGAATAATAGATTAGCAACCGTTCTGTTTTCATCATTAAAACCAGCACGTGACCTTTTAATAGAACTTACAATTGTTTCTATCGCTTTATCCTGACCAAATATTTTTTTCTTCAAATTGAGTTCTAAATGTTTGAGTAATTCTAACTCATTTGAAGAGATACTTTGCTCTGGTACCTTAGCTATAGATGAAACTATTTTTTCTATAGCTTTTGAATCAATACTAACTGTATTCTCATCTTCTGCATGTAGTCTAGCATAAGCTCCAGCCTCATCGATAACATCTATAGCTTTATCTGGAAGGTATCTATCATTAATATACTTCGTAGAAAGTTCTACTGCTGCTGTTAACGCTTCTTTAGTATATTTTACATTATGAAACTTTTCATAGTTTTCTTTTATTCCCATTAGGATATTATAAGTATCTGTTATGGAAGGCTCTGACACCTCAATTTTTTGAAATCTTCTAGATAAAGCTTTGTCTTTTTCAAAAATCTTTTTATATTCGTCATAGGTTGTAGATCCGATAAATCTTATCTTACCTTCCGCTAAAAAGGGTTTAAGTATATTAGATGCATCCAAAGCTCCACCAGAAACTGAACCTGCACCTATTATAGTATGTATCTCATCTATATAGACAATGGGTTTCTCGTCTTTAGAAATAGTTTTAAGTACTTTCTTAATTCTTTCCTCGAAATCTCCTCTATATTTTGTTCCTGCAAGCATAGCACCTAAGTCAAGAGAATATATTTTGCTTCCTTTAAGTGATTTAGATACTTTATCTTCTGCTATCAATTTTGCTAATCCTTGTGTAATAGCAGTCTTTCCTACTCCAGGATCACCTACATGTATAGGGTTATTCTTAAGTCTTCTAGATAATATTTGAATAGTTCTATCAAGGACATCATCTCTACCAATTAACGAGTCTATTTTTCCTTCTCTTGCTTTTTCCGTAAGTTCAACTGCAAATTCATTCAATATGTTTCTACTACTAGTATTCTCTTCATCAAGAATACTATCAAAATCCTCCTCAAAAGATTCCTCAACCTCAAAATCTATTTCTGATATACCATGAGTTACATAGTTTAATATATCTAATCTTTTTATACCTTGTTTTTTTAAATAATAACTAGCAAAGCTTTCTGGTTCATCATATATAGATACAAAAATATCTCCAAGCTTAATTGTATCTTTATCTGCTGCTAGCACATGCTCTCCAGCAGCTGTTAATATATTTTGAACTCCAATAGTTTCTACTGGTTCGTTTTCTTCTATTGTATCAATATTTTCCTTTAAATACTTAGCTAACTCACTTTTTAACTTTTCTACATCTCCTCCTATAGCTTCTATTATATTCTTTCCTTCTTTAAAAAAAAGTAATGCATATAATATATGTTCAGGAGTGAAATATTCATGTTTTGAATATTTTGCTTCGTTATAAGCAGCAGAAATAACCTCATTCACTATTAAATCTAATTTCATATTTACTCCTCTTCCATACTAAATTTTAGCGGAAAGCCACTTTCTTCCGCCATAGTCATAGCTTGTACTGTTTTGGTTGCTGCTATATCATAGGAATATATACCTGCAACCCCAACTCCTTTTTTATGTACATCATACATAATTTGCGTAGCCTCAACTACTTCCTTTTTAAAAACTTTAACAAGTACTTTTATGACAAAATCCATTGTTGTATAGTCATCATTATGAATAAGTACTTTATACATTTTAGGCTTTGCAAATTTAATCTTAGTTTCTTCTTTTAAATCAAATTTTTGAGACATTTTAACAACTCCATAAAATAACATATTATATTCAAGATTATTTTAACATATACATTTTAAATTTAACAACGCATTATACAATAGCCTCTGTAATTTACCCTAAAATAAACTATAAACATCAAAAGCAAATTTTAAATTATTTTCCTTTTATAATTCCTATGGCTATCCCTATAATATTTGTTCCATCATCAGTTACGGGTATTGGACTAAACCTACTGTTCTCAGGCATTAGATTAATGCCTTCTTTACTTATAGAAAGTCGCTTCAATGTGGCACTTCCATCTATTTCTACTGCAACTATATCTTTATTTTGAGCAGAATACTGCTTTCTTATAACTACATAATCGCCGTCAAAAATGTTAGCACCAATCATGCTCTCACCTTTAACTTTTAATATAAAGCAGTCATTTATACCTTTAAGCCAATATTTTGGCATATAAAATTTATTCTCTATGTCAGAATTTATTAATATAGGCTCTCCAGCAGCAATATCATTATAAACCGCTAGTTCTCTCAACTCATCCTTTTCATATTCATACTCCTTATCTTCTTCTTTTACTATAACATCACATATATCGTTTATATCTCTAATAAAATTAAACTTTCTATTATGTCTTATATCATGATATTCAAAAGTTTCAATTGAATATCTATCCTCATAATTTTCAGTTTCACTTTTTATATTAGTTTTTAACTCTAAATCAGATTTATATGTGTTTTTTAGATTATAAGTTTTAATTTTACCATCTACTCCAATTCTATTCAACTTTTTTCCTTTTATAAACCATGCATTACGATTTAAACTAATATCTTTGTTATCTACCAGTGTCATACTGAAATATGCTTTTCTATATAATAATAATTTTATAATTTCAAATTGAACCTTTGTAAAGTTTTGAAATTCGTCTATTATTATGTGAGTAAACTTATCATTAGAAGTTTTTACTTGCTCCAAAGCTATAATGTCTATATCTTCACAATCAATACTTTTACTCTTTTCCAAAATTTCATTATATAAAAGCATAAGATTAAAAATGGCTTCTCTTGTATTTGAATTTTTGAAAATTCTAGAAGGACCTTCTCCTTTTTTTACTTTTCTTCCTGTCCTTTCAGCATTTTGATATTCCTCTAAAGTAGTATAATTACAACATTTAATCCAACTGATTTCATCAATAAAAAATCTTGTATATTTTTCGTGCAAAAATTTTATATTCTTATAATTTTTCTTTACATCGTGTAAGCACTTACTTATTATATTTATTTTTTCAGTATCACTAATTATATTATATTTATTCTTTTTTCTGTTTAAATTAAAATATTTATAAACAATTTCTTTAATACTATAAAAGCTCAAATTGTCCTCTCTTTTGGAAAATAACGTTGAATATTCTGTTTCACTTTCAGATGATATTTTATTATACATAATTTGAGCAGTTTGAATGTCTTTATTACTATCTGATACTATCAGTATCTTATCGTCCTCATATAAACAGTATTGATTTTTCAAATATATAGCTCTATGTACTGCTGCTGTGGTTTTTCCTGATGAAGTTTTTCCTTTTAATAAATTGATTCCTAATTGCTTGCTTAATACTAATTTCTTTTGAACTGTATCTAACTCCACCCTTTCACCTCCAAATCAGGAATATAAATTAATACATATATTATAACTCAACTATTACTATAATGGTTATAAAATATTTCATTGTTAATGAAATTTAAGATTGGTAATTATAAATTTTAAAAAGAGGATTTTTAATATGTTTGGCTTAATTATAAAATAAAGGGGCTGTCCTGAAA
>NZ_JAEEGC010000171.1 GCF_019207025.1 Clostridium thailandense
GCTCGTTAAAAGTCATTTAGACTTTTAACCAATCAAATCTTCTAAGCTTTTTCTAAAATACTGAGCTAAGGTTGACTAAAAAGTTTTTATATGTGCTTTCAGCTTTGGAAACATATCCCTGCGTATAAGTTAAGTGTCTGGTGTGGCTATCTATACTTGATTGCAGTTTTTTATTATTTAAGCTTTGATGCTTGTCTTACTTAAGTTTGATTGCTTCTTCGTATATAGGAGAAGTTACTTTTAAGAAATTTTTAATGCTAGTATTCCAATTATCAAGTATTGTCTTAGCTTTTACACTCTTAGTATAGTGGTAGTGATCGTTAATGAGTTCTTTTAGTTTGTTGATATCATTGGAATCAAGTACAGGGGATATTTTCACGATTTCTTGGTTACACTTGCTTATGAAATCCTGATTTTCATCTAATATATAGGCAACCCCACCGCTCATTCCGGCACCAAAGTTTCTACCAGTAGTACCAAGAATAACTGCAGTTCCTCCAGTCATATATTCACAACCATGATTTCCGATTCCCTCAACTATGGCTGTAGCACCACTATTTCTTACACAAAATCTTTGTCCTACTTTTCCTGCTATAAATGCTTTTCCTGAAGTTGCACCATATAAAAGTGTATTTCCAGCAATGACATTTTCGCTAGGGCTAAAGGTAGCATTTTCATCTGGTAATAATATTATTTTTCCACCGCATAGTCCTTTTCCTAAATAGTCATTAGATTCTCCGTGAAGGATTAAAGTAAGTCCATTAACTGCAAAGGCTCCAAAGCTTTGGCCAGCAGAACCTTCAAATTTTGCTACAATAGTGTCTTCTGGTAGACCTTCATCACCATATTTTTTAGCAATTTCTCCACTTAACATAGCTCCTACAGTCCTATTAGTGTTTCTAACCTTAAATGTAAATCCAACCTTAGAGGCCCTTTCGAGAGCCGGTTCTGATAACTTAACTAGTTCTCTATCTAGTACAGTGTCAATGTTGTGATCCTGAGAAACAACACACTTTCCTACTATACGAGATGGCAGTTCAGGTCTGTGCAGAATTGAAGATAAATCTAAATTTTTCAATTTACTGCTAAGATTACCTTTAACTTTTAGCATATCGACTCTGCCAATCATTTCATCTATTGATTTAAAACCAAGCTGAGCCATTATTTCTCTTGCCTCTTGAGCAATAAAAGTTAAATAGTTTATTAGATGCTCTGGTTTTCCTTTAAATCTATTTCTAAGCTTTGGATCTTGAGTTGTAATTCCAACGGGGCATCTATTTAAAGCACATTGTTTACACATTATACAACCGAGAGATATAAGAGCAGTTGTAGCAAAACCATATTCTTCTGCGCCAAGCAATGCTGCTATAATGATATCCCTTCCAGATTTTAATTTACCATCTACTTGCACAGTAACTCTGCTTCTTAGGTTATTTAGCAATAGAGTCTGCTGAACTTCAGCAACTCCTAATTCCCATGGAAGTCCAACATATTGCATTGAACTTATTGGCGAAGCACCAGTACCTCCATCGTGACCGCTAATCATAATTACATCTGCATGTCCTTTTACTACACCAGCTGCGACAGTTCCTATTCCAGCTTCAGATACTAATTTTACTCCAATTCTAGCAGCTGGATTTACATTTTTTAAATCAAATATAAGTTGAGCTAAATCCTCTATAGAATATATATCGTGGTGAGGAGGAGGAGAAATTAAATCTATTCCAGGGACAGAATGACGAAATTTAGCTATTTCCTGGGTAACCTTATTACCTGGCAGGTGACCACCTTCACCCGGCTTAGCGCCTTGAGCTATTTTAATTTGGAGTTCATCACAATTTACTAGGTAGTTAGTAGTTACTCCAAATCTTGCAGAAGCAACTTGTTTAACTGCACTTTTTACGTTTTCTCCATTAGGTCCTAATTTATATCTATTAGGATCTTCTCCACCTTCGCCAGAGTTACTAGTAGCACCAATTTTATTCATAGCAATTGCTATTGTTTCATGAGCTTCTTTACTTAGTGAACCAAAGGACATACCTGATATTGTAAAACGCTTTAAGATACTTTCGACAGATTCTACTTCACATAAAGGAATTGATTCCCCATTTTTGAATTCTAGTAAATCTCTAATAGTAACAAACTTTTCATTTACATCATTGCTATAATCGAGATAGGATCTATAATGGTTGTTAATAGATAAATCTCTAAGGGCTTTTACGGCACTAGGTGTTAAAAGACGTTCATCTTTAGCATTTAGGCTATTGTCATTTTCATATATAGAACAATGTCTCTGGATAACTTCATTTGCAATGTCATCTAATGTGATGCCTGAAATTCTTGAAGAAGTATGAGGAAAGTATTGATTTATTACATCTACGTTTATTCCTATACTCTGAAATACCTGGGCACCATTATAGCTTTGGAGTGTAGATATACCCATTCTAGAAATAATTTTTAATAGTCCATCACAAATTGCTTTACAATAATTTTCAAAACCGTCATCTACGTTATTTATATTTTTAATATACTTCTCGTTTTCGATAATGTTTGATATTATATGATATACCATATATGGATTGATGGCTTTTGCGCCGTAACCCAGCAAAAGAGCCGTATGCATAACATCCCGTGTGTCACCAGTTTCTAAAATTAGGTCTACAGAAGTTCTTAATTTCTTCTGTATAAGGTGATTGTTAACAGCACTCAAAGCCAATAAACTTGGAATTGGTGCATTATACATGTTTGTATTTCGGTCACTTAATATTAAAATATTATGACCAGCTAGTGCACTATCTTCTGCACGTTTACACAAGTATTCCAAAGCTTCTTTTAAACCATTTTTACGGTCAGTTTCAAAGGTTATTGGAATAGTAATAGTTTTAAAGTCTTCATTGTCAAGGTGTTTAATATCTTCTAATTCAGAGTCAGATAGTATTGGACATTTAATTTCTATATACTTTCTATCAGTTTCGGTCTCTATTTCATCAAGAAGCTTTCCATGACTTCCAATGTATTGAGTCAATGACATTACTGATGACTCTCTTATAGGATCTATAGGTGGATTTGTAACTTGTGCAAAAGTTTGTTTAAAATAATTAAACAAAAGTTGAGGCTTATCAGATAGTACAGCTAAAGGAGAATCTAATCCCATAGATCCAATAGGTTCTTTTCCGGTATCAGCTATTGTGGCAATTATTTGCTTTAATTCAGCCTGTGTGTATCCGAACATTTCCTGTTTTAACAATAAGGTTTCTTTTCTCATTATTTTTGTCTCGTAAGACTGCTTTATGTCCTTAAGCGTTAGCTTATTTCTTTTTATCCAATCTTCAAAAGGCTTTGTAGTAGATATATTTTTTTTGATTTCATTATCATAAATTAGCTTTCCTTGAGAAGTGTCAACTAAAAGAATTTTTCCAGCATCGATTATACCTTTTTCGGATATTAAGCTATCATCTATATCAACAGCACCAGTTTCAGATGCCATAATAACCATATTGTCCTTTGTTACTAAGTAACGAGCTGGTCTTAATCCATTTCTATCTAGTGTAACTCCAACCTTAATACCATCTGTGAATGCAATAGTTGCAGGACCGTCCCATGGTTCCATAAGTCTAGCATGATATTCATAAAAGGCTCGTCTGTCGTTAGTTATAGCAGTGTTGTTTTGCCATGCTTCTGGAACAAGCATCATCATTGTATATTCCATAGAGTGTCCATTTTGAATAAATAATTCGAAGGCATTGTCTAGTGAAGAGGAATCACTTCCGTTTTGCTCGATTACAGGTAAGATTTTTTTAAAGTTTTCTCCCAAGGTTTTAGAATACATAACCCCTTCTCTAGCATTCATTTTATTTATGTTTCCACGGATAGTGTTAATTTCACCATTATGTGCAATATATCTGAAAGGTTGAGCTAGATTCCATGATGGAAAAGTATTTGTGCTATATCTTTCATGAACAATGGCAATTGCAGTCTCTACATCTGAATTTTGTAAGTCGAGATAAAACTCACTAAGTTTATGACCTAAAAGTTGACCTTTATAAACTATTGTGCTATCTGATAGGCTGCAAATATAAAAACTGTCTGTATTCAATCCTCTAGAATTTTCAATTAAGGACTGGACTTGTTTTCTAATAATTAACAGCTTCTGTCTAAATATATTTTTAGCTTGATTATTTCTATCTATAAAAACTTGGATAACTACTGGCATTGTAGCCCTAGCTGATTCTCCACAAGCCTTCTCATCTACTGGAACTTCTCTCCATCCTAATAATCTTTGGTCTTCTTGTTTTAATACTTTTTCAAATATTCCTTCGCAAAAAAGTCTTACGTGTGGTTCTCGTGGTAAAAATACCATACCAACAGCATAACTGCCAGGATTAGGCAGGGCTAGTCCGATCTTCTCCGTTTCATTTTTTAAAAAGTTATGAGGAATCTGTATCATAATACCAGAACCATCGCCAGTAGTTGAATCAGCCCCAACAGCACCTCTATGCTGCAGATTTTTTAGAATTTGTAAACTTTTTTCTAATATAGAATTTGATTTGACACCATTTATGTTGGCTATGAAGCCTACTCCGCAGCTATCCTTTTCCATATTAGGGTTATATAATCCTTGCTGCTCAGGAAAATTATTTTTACTCATAATAAGACCATCCCCTTCACAAAATAAAAGTGTAAATAAATACTTGTATGAATCAATAAAATTTATAAAATTCATTTTTCAGATTTATTGAGTGTTATGCAACATTGTATCACATATAAATGAGTATTAATAATCTCATAAAAACTTTAATCTAATGATTATAACTTGTGTAAATGTATACATTGTATTATAACTTTCTGAATTTTACGCATACTTACTTTTTTAAACATATATATCAAAAAAACTTAGAATTTTGAATATAAGATTCGAAAATCTTGCAAAATTCTAAGCTTTTTATATTAAATATCAATTTTATAACAATAGTTAACTAGACATTTCCATTTAATATATCATCAAAATTTATACTTTTTAAGTCATTAATTAAATTATTTTGAACCTTTGCTAAGGCAAAATGCACATCACATTTATCTGCTCTATTTAAATTACAGTAACTAGGATCACAAAGGCATCTGTTCATATATATTGGGCCATCTATTACCTCAATAACGTCCTTTAATGTTATGTCTTTTGGAAGCATATTTAGTGCATATCCACCATTGACACCTCTGTAAGATTTTATAATTTTTGAATGAGTCAATTTTCTTAAAAGCTTTAGTAAAAACCTCAAAGGAATATTCTCGTGTTGAGAAATAACTTTAGCTTCAACCTTTTTATCATAACCTAATTTTGATAAGTAAAATATAACTCTTAATGAATAATCTACTTCTTGAGTAATTCTCATAATATCTCTCCAAACATAATTGTGATATAATAATTTACTATTATATCACAATTATATTTACTATGGTAGTTTAGATAAAGGCTGCAGTTCATATCCATTATTTTTCCACTCTTTAATTATAGTGTCTAGTAGTTCGGTATTAGTTTTTGATACAGCATGTAGAAGTATTATTCCGCCATTATGAGTTCTATTCATAATGGTTTTTTTAGCACTTTCTGGGGATGGTTGGTTATTAATATCCCAGTCATGATATGCTGAACTCCAAAATATGGTTTTATAACCTAATTTCTGAGTATAGTAAAGAGACAATTCACTATATTTTCCCATAGGTGGCCTAAAAAATTTAGGCATTTTTTTGCCTGTAACATCTTCATAAGCTTTCTCAGTAACGTAAAATTCATTTTGAAATTTAGATGCATCCTTTGAGGCCACGGCAGCCATTGATGGGTGAGTGTTTGAATGATTACATACTAGATGTCCTTCATCAACCATTCTTTTTATTAAATCTTTGTTACTGTTTATATATGGAGTTGTAACAAAAAAAGCAGCAGTTACATTATTATTTTTAAGTACATCTAAAATCTTGGCTGTATATCCATTTTCATAACCTTCATCAAAGGTTAAGTATAAGACTTTTTTTGAAGTATCTCCTAAATAATAAGCTGAGTATTTGTTTATGAGATTAATTATCTCTTGAGGTTCACCTGAAGGTTCATTATTTTTTTTAGGTTGAAAGAACCAATTTTTTTCGGCTGTACTAAATCTAGAAACATCTATATCTTTTAATTTAGATTTGCTTTCAGAATCCTTTTGAGGTTCCTTTTTTTCTTCATTAATTTTGTTACTAACCTCAGTAATTTTCTCTTTTTTATTTTCTACAGTTTTGTTATCTTCAATTGAAGTTGAGACAGAAGTATCTAGTTTATTACTTTGTGATATAGAATCTCTGCTACTACAAGAAGAAAGTAAGAGTGTAAATATAGTAGTTAGTATAATAATTTTTTTATTCATGTATAATCACCTGCCAATCATATGATATACTTTATAATGTGCTTAATTTTCTAGTTTATACTTAATGAATTATGGAGAAATAAAAAATGTACGAAGAGTTTTTTGAAAAGATTAATGAACTTTATAATATACTCTTACAACCCTTAGATAACTTTTACAAGAATCTAGCCGTGAAGAACTATAAAAAAATGCTGAAAATTGACGAAAAATCTAGCTTTTCTGAAGAATATTGTAGATTAAAAGAGGGAGACAAAGAAAAAGGAATAATTTATACACCAGAAGAAATTGCACTATTTATTTTGGAAAACATAATAAATAGTGAAGAGATACTTAATAATCCATATTTAAAAATTGTTGATCCAGCATGTGGATGTGGAAATATAATTATACCTTGTTTTAAATATATAAAAAATATATATATAAAAAATTTAGATTTGATAAATAGAAAACACAATATGAAACTAACAAGTGATAACTTAGATAAACATATTATATATAATAACATATATGGATTTGATATAGATGAAGATGCAATAAAAGTTTTAAACATAGATTTATTTAATGTTAGTAATAATGTATATGAAAAAAATTTTAAAGTTAAAGATTTTTTAATAGATAAAATAGATGAAAAATATGATATATTTATTGGTAATCCGCCATATATAGGGCACAAGTCAATAGATAGAGATTATTCTAAAATTCTTAAAGAAAAGTATAAGGGAATATATAAAGATAAGGGAGATATATCTTACTGTTTTTTTCAAAGTTCGCTAGAAAAGCTTACGGAGAAAGGGAAGCTATCGTTTATTACATCTAGATATTTTTTAGAATCTCCTAGTGGAGAAGAATTAAGAAGTTTACTTATGAGCAAAATTTCTATATATAAAATAGTTGATTTTTACGGAATAAGACCATTTAAAAAAGCAGCAATAGATCCTGTAATTATTTTTTTAAGCAAAGATTTAAGCAAAAATGAAAAAATAGAAGTTATAAAGCCTAGAGAGGTTAAAGGAAAGATTAAAAAATCTTTTTACGAATCTATTTTTTTAAATAAGGGTGAGATGAGAGGTTGTAAAAAGTTCTTCATAGATATTAATGATTTAGATAAAGGCGGCTGGAGTTTAATAGAAGGTTCGGAAAAGAATATAGTAAAAAAAATAGAAGAAAAAAGTTTTGACTTACTAGGAAAACTATGTAGAACGAATCAAGGAATAATAACTGGATGTGATAAGGCTTTTGTTGTTGACTATGAAACTATAGTAAATGAAAATATAGAAAAGGATATCATAAGACCCTGGATTAAGAATAGTTATATACACAAAAATAGTATAACAAGAGAAAATAAATATATAATATATTCTAATTTGATAAAGAACCTAAAAAGTCATCCTAATGCTATAAATTATATTGGAAAGTATAAAGAGAAGCTTATAAATAGAAGAGAATGTAAAAAGGGGCTAAGACTTTGGTACGAACTTCAGTGGGGAAGAACTCAGGAAACATTCGAAAAGGAAAAAATAATATTTCCATATAAGTCAAATAGCAATAGATTTGCTCTAGATAAAGGAAGTTACTTTAGTGCAGATGTATATTCATTAACATTAAACAATCAAGATATGTTCTCTTATGAATATTTACTGTACATACTCAACAGTAAACTATACGAGTTCTACTTTAAAACTTTCGCCAAAAAACTTGGAGAAGATTTATTTGAGTACTACCCTAATAATCTTAACAAATTACGTATTCCTTTGATTGAAAATTTAACAGATTTTAAAGATGAAAGTCTGTTGTATAAATTTTTTGATTTAACAGAGGAAGAGATTAATATTATAAATAATAAGGAATAAAGCTAATTCGCACTATAAAAATTATGCGACGCAAAATTTTTTCAGAGGACAATTGACAGAGGACAGAGGACAATGAAGGTTGCTTTTCTTCCTCTGTCAACTGTCCTCTGTCCTCTAATAAAAATTATTGCTTCGCATAATTTTTATTTTGTTAAATTTTCAATAAACTTTGGAAGAACAAAGCATGCCTTATGTAGCTTTTTAGTATAGTATTTAGTTTCTATATCTATAGTATTTGATAAATCTACATTCTCTGGATCGTGTTTTTTTGAACCAACAGTAAAGCTCCAAAAGCCACTTGGATAAGTTGGAATACCAGCCATGAATAATTTAGTAACAGGGAATACTGCTTTAGCATCTTCATAAACACGTTTTACAACATCTGGAAGATAGAAAGGAGTTTCAGTTTGTGCTATAAATATTCCGTCTTCAGTTAGACATTCAAATATTTCTTTATAAAAGCTACCACCAAATAATCCTTCAGCAGCACCAAAAGGGTCAGTGGAGTCTACGATTATAATATCAAACTCATTTTTATGTTCATGGACATATTTTATTCCATCTCCAATAAATACTTCACATCTAGAGTTTCCTAGTGCACAGCTTATTTCAGGAAGAAACTTTTTACATTCATCGACAACATCTTTATCTATTTCGCATAAAACGGCTTTTTCCACTGATGGATGCTTAAGAACTTCTCTAATAGCACCTCCATCACCACCCCCAACTACAAGTACTTTCTTTGGGTTAGGGTGAGTAAATAGAGGAATGTGACTTATCATTTCATGGTAAACATATTCATCTTTAATTGTAGTTTGAACTATTCCATCAAGTACTAACATTCTACCGAAAGCATATGTATCAAGTATAGATAAATCTTGATATTGAGTTTTTTTAGTAACAAGTGTTTCTTTTATTTTGTAGGTCATAGCAGCGTCTTCTATCTGACCTTCTTTTAACCACATATCCATAGTAATAACCTCCTTAGTATTTTAGAGCATAAAAAGTTTACAAAGTTGCATAAAACTTCGCATAAAACTAATTCACATAATTAAACAAGTAATATTATAGCAATGATTTGATCAAAAGACAATTAATTTATAGTCATACATAGCGTATAAAGTTTACCTTTATATGCTAAAAATTATTTAAATATGTATATAAAGTTGTTAATATGTCAAAAATAAATTTTAGGAGTATTTATATGAAATGCAGGAAAATTATTACAAATGTAGAATAATAATTTAAGTACAACATTATATGCATGTACTTAAAAAATTATTACATAATTATAAAAAGAAGGGGGGGAAGAGTGTCTGGCTCGGACTATGTAGATATTCTACATATAACTGTAATTGTCGTAAAACACAATTGCAGCCACATCACAACTAAGTCATAGGTTATGATGTGTAAAATTAAAGTTAAGAAAATAGTCTTAACGCTAAAATCATTTATGACATATATTGTAATTTTGATTTTAGTAGAGCGGAGAGGAATATGGATTTAGAATTTAAAAACAAAGATGACAAACTTATAATTTATATGACTGGAGAGTTAGATCATCATAGTGCAGAGGAAGTAAGAAATAAAATTGATGATAGGCTAGATAGGGATAATATTACAAAATTAATTATGGATTTTTCAGGTGTAAGTTTTATGGACAGCTCTGGAATAGGTGTAGTAATTGGAAGATACAAGAAACTCAATATCAAGAAAGGCAATATATGCGTAAGCAGAGTTAAAGGTTCTGTAAAAAGAGTATTTGAATTGTCAGGCATGTTTAAAATAATAAAGCTTTACGACAGCATTGAAGAAGCAATTGAGAGTATTTAAGGGGGGATTATAAATGTACGAAAATATGATGAAAATAGAGTTTCAAAGTAAGTCACAAAATGAAAGCTTCGCTAGAGTAGCGGTAGCTGCTTTTGCATCTCAACTTGATCCTACGATAGAAGAACTAACAGATATAAAAACAGCAGTATCAGAGGCAGTAACAAACTCTATTATTCATGGATATGAAAATAAAGATGGTATAGTAAAAATTGAAGTTCATATAAAAGATAATGAGTTAACAATATTGGTAGAAGACAATGGTATAGGAATAGAAAATGTTGAACTTGCTATGCAGCCTCTATATACTTCTAGGCCAGATTTAGAAAGATCAGGAATGGGTTTTACAGTTATGGAAACCTTTATGGATAGTTTAGAGGTAGAATCTGAGAAAAATAAAGGGACAAGATTGACAATGAAAAAGATTTTCAAATCTTTGAGTTAGGTGAAAACTATGAGTGAAGAAGCAGTAAAAAGTATAAGCCATGATTATGATAAGAATGTTGAACTCATTAGAGTGGCTAAAGAAGGAAATAAGGATGCTTTAAATAGGTTAATAGAGGTTAATTTGCCGCTAGTTTCTACCATAAGTAAGAAATTTCTAAACAGAGGATATGAATATGAGGACATATTTCAAATTGGATGTATGGGATTAGTTAAGGCTGTAAATAATTTTGATGAAAAATACAATGTTAAATTTTCTACATATGCAGTGCCTATGATACTTGGGGAGATTAAAAGGTTTATTAGAGACGATGGTATGATAAAGGTAAGTAGAAGTGTAAAAAATACTGCAAAAAAGTTACATTATGATAAAGAGGCTTTAACTAAAGAGTTAAATAGGGAACCTACTATAGAGGAATTATCTAACTATTCGGGAATAAATACAGAAGAAATTATATTTGCAATAGAGTCTGCTAATAGTCTACAGTATCTATATGATACAATACATCAAGATGATGGAGCACCTGTACTTCTGATAGATAAGATAAGTGAAAACCCAGAAGAAGATAATGAAATGATAGATAGAATTGCACTTAAAGAAGCATTAAAAAGCTTGGATAGTAAATCTAGGCAAATAATCATGCTTAGATATTTCAAAGATAAAACTCAGGTTCAGGTAGCTAAAATGTTAGGCATAAGTCAAGTTCAAGTTTCAAGAATTGAGAAGAAAGTTTTAAAGACTATGAGGGAAACCTTAGATGGATAGATAGAAATATGTAAAAGTAAGATACAAATCAAAACTTTAGTTTGCATCTTACTTTTATTGTTTTTAAGATTAAGGAGATTTTGAGCTGGTACCTGCATTATTATTTTTTGAGTTGTTCTCGTCAATATTCTGTGGCTTAGTATCAGTAGAAGGTTTTTCAGTAGTAGGAGAATTAGGTGGATCACTATTTTTAGTATTATTATCAGGCTTATTTTTATTATTACTGTCCTTAAAAGGTTTTAATAGATTATCAATAATAGAATTACTTTTATAGTGAGCATGAGAAAGATTACAATATTCTGTTGGTTCAGTTCCGCTTATAAATAATTCGTTATATACAGAGCTGCCTGATGGATCTCCATAACAAAGAGAAGTGGCTAATTTACCAGATTCCTCGCATATAGGAATACTTACCACACCAGAAGGAGCTTCTAAATCCTTTGGCTCTAAATTTGCATGAATTGGTTGCATTATAGATGCCCAAATTCCAGCAGCTGTATTACTAGATAATCCGTTTTCATAAGAATATTTTTCATCATCACCTAATGGATTTTTATCGTCATTTCCAATCCATACTGCTGCTGAGTAATATGGTGTAAGACCGCAGAACCATAAGTTTTTTTTAGTACCAGAAGTACCAGTTTTTCCTCTTACTTGCATAGAGCCGAAGTTAGCATTTGGACCTGTGCCTTCAGGACTAACAGGACCTTTTAAAAGATCAAACATTATATAAGCACTTTCAGGAGATAGAATTTTCTTAGTCTTAGCAGTACTTTCTAGCAAAACTTTACCGTTTCTATCTACAACTTTGAGATAAAGCTTAGGAGATGTATAAGTACCTTCATTTCCAAAAGTTCCATAGGCTGAAGCCATAGTTAAAGGATTTGTGCCTTGCGTAAGCTCACCTAAGGAAAGTGATGCTAAGCTTATTTTATCTTCAGGGGCTAGATTTAGACCAAACTTTTCTGCATATTCAATTCCTGTTTTTAATCCAATATCATTTTCAAGTTTCACGGCTACAGTATTCACAGAATGTGTTAAAGCAGTTCTTAAAGTTAAATCTTTACCATATAATCCATATTCACCACTATCATTTCTAGGATATTGATTGCCACTTTGTCCATACATTTTTGCAACATTTTCAGGCAAGGGAGAATCCTCTATTGAAGTTGCAGCAGTGGCTTGCTTTGAATCAATGGCAGCACTGTATACTGTTAAAGGCTTAATACTAGAACCAGGTGGCATTAGATATCTGTCAGATGCGGCTCTATTATATGATAGTGGTGGATGAGGACCTCTTCCTCCTATAATTGCCTTTACCTCTCCAGTATGGTAATCCATTATTACAGCAGAAGCTTGTGGTTGTATTATTCCGTTTTTATCTGTATGAGATGTAATACCAAAATAGCTGTCATCATCCAAAATTTTTTGCGTGCTATCCTGAATGCTTTTATCCATAGTAGTATATATTTTTAATCCACCATACATAAGTATATGTTGAATTTCTGTGTCGCTATAATGATATTCAGATTTCAAGTCCTTTTTTATTTGATCTATAGCAGGTAGTGAAAACCACTCATAATTAAGTCTGCTTCTTGATGTTGAAGGAGGTTGGAAAGTTAATTTTCTGCTATTTAAGTCAGTTAAAGAACTATTATATTGTTCTTGAGTGATATAACCGTTTTCATACATTTTCATCAAAACCGTTCGAGTTCTGTTTAAATATATAGAAGGATCCTTTTTGGCTGAATTTGAAAAAGGATAGTATATAGATGGACTTTGGGTTATTCCTGCAATAAAAGCACATTCAATTAAGTTCAAATCTTTTGCTTTTTTGTTGAAATATTGTTCAGATGCAGCTTCAACTCCCCAAGATTTTCCACCTAAGAAGATTGTATTCATATAAGCTTCTAAAATTTGGTCCTTTGTCAAATATTTTTCTAACTTCAGTGCTAAGTACGCTTCTTGAATTTTTCTTTTAAAAGACACTTCAGAAGATAAAAGAGTATTTTTGAGAAGTTGTTGAGTTATGGTTGATGCGCCCTGTATAGATGAGCGACCACTAAGTTTGTTTTTTATATTTATATATACTGCTCCTGTTATTCTTCTTAAGTCAATCCCATGATGTTTATAAAATCTTTCATCTTCAATGCTTACAAAGGCATTTTTTAGATTCATAGGCATATCCTTTGATGAAATAACAGTTCTCTCTTCATTTGTAATTACTACGTCCATAAATTGATCTTTATTGTCATACAGAACTGAGGTCTCATTTAAAGTTAAAATTTGATTTATGTCTAATGCAGGAGCATTTTTAATTATAGCAAACACGGCTCCGGCAGAAACTATAAGTGCTATTATGAATAGACTCAATATAGAGATAACAGTAATTTTTAGAGCTGTATAGGGAGCCTTTTTACGACTTTCACCCATAATTATCCTCCTTATTTTTCTAGGTCTATTTAGTAATTTTTAAACTATTATAACATAAACTACATTAATTATGGAATAAAAAATGGAAAATTGAGTAAATGTTACACATCTAAATATACTTAATAAAATTTGAAAAAGCAAATAAAATAAAAACTGCTGTGCTTTAATAAAAAACAGCAGTTTTTACAAGAAAGATTCCTAATTTTCTTCCCAATTGAATACATATGGCACGTTTCTATAGTAATCTCCATAATTTAATCCGTAGCCTACAACAAATACATCTGGTATTTCGAAACAGCAGAAGTCTGGTTTTACATCTACCTTTCTTCTTTCAGGTTTATCTAATAATACGCAGCATTTGACACTTGAAGCACCTAGTGCTTTTATGTGACCAATTACAAAGTCCATTGTTATACCTGTATCTACTATATCATCAACAATAAGAACATCGTAGCCAGTGATATCATCTGGTATATCATTTACAACCTTTACACAACCTGAAGACTCTTCAGAGTGACCATAGCTTGAAGTTGTCATGAATCCTATTTTAGCAGAAAGATTTATTTCTCTAACTAAATCAGCTGCAAATATAAAGCTTCCTCTTAAAAGGGATAATACATAAAGATTTTTACCAGTATACGTTTGGCTTATTTCTTCACCCAATTCGTGTACTCTTTTAGCTATTTGTTCTTGAGTTATTAATATGTTTCTCGCTTTCTCTTCCATTGCAATCCTCCAACTAATGCATATATTTACAATATTGCTTTTATAGTATAAAATTATATGAAAGTTGTCAAGTAGACTTAGTTAGTGAGAGGGGTTGTAGTATTTAATGTATTGATTTATCAATTTACTGGAATAATAAATTTGGAGATGATGCTATGATCTATGGAAATACTGAAGGAATAAGGAAGTCAATATTAGAGATATTAGAAAAATTATATGATATAAGAATTTCAAGAAATAGTGTATGCAATGAAGAATTAGTAGATATACTTTGTAATGTTACTCGACACCTAAACAGAGAGGTTAGTGTAGCTATTGATAGAAAGGGTAATGTAATTAGTATTGCGGTAGGAGACAGTACAACTGTGGAGATGCCGGAGATAGACATAAAAGATAAAAAATTATGTGGTATCAAGATAATACATACACACCCCAATGGAAATTCAAGGCTTTCTGCAGTAGATATATCTGCTTTATTAAAGCTTAGATTAGATTGCATGGCTGCAATTGGTGTTAATGAGAATGGTTATACAGATGTTACACTTGGATTTTGTGATATAGAGAATGATTTACTAGTTGGTCAAATGACAGAGCCATTAAGTATAGCGCAATTATTGGAATATAATTTATTAGATAAAATAAGTTATATAGAAAGTTTAATGGAAAGTGAAGAAATAATAGATGATGATAGTGAAAGAGCTATACTGGTTGGAATAGAAAGTGAAGAAAGTATTGAAGAACTAAGAGAGCTTGCTAAAGCTTGCAATGTAAATGTAGTTTATAAAGTACTGCAGAAGAGGTCAACTATAGATTCCGCTTTCTATGTAGGAAAAGGAAAAGTAGAAGAGATAGCACTTTTAAGGCAAACATATGGAGCTAATGTTATCATTTTTGATGACGAGTTATCAGCGTCTCAAGTAAGAAACCTTGAAGAAAATATAGGAGCTAAAGTTATTGACAGAACCACCTTGATACTTGAGATATTTGCAAGAAGGGCAAGAAGCAAAGAATCAAAAATACAAGTAGAACTTGCTCAGTTAAAATATAGGCTGCCTAGGCTTTCTGGACTTGGAACTGTACTTTCAAGAACTGGAGGAGGTATAGGAACAAAAGGACCAGGTGAAAAAAAGTTAGAAGTTGATAAAAGACATATAAGAGAAAAAATACATGATTTAATGAATGAATTGAAAAAGATAAAATTAGTCAGAGAGACTCAAAGAGAAAGAAGAATAGATTTACCTAAAATATCATTGGTTGGATACACTAACGCAGGTAAATCAACTCTTAGAAACAAGTTATGTGAAGTTGCTATGCCAAAAGAAGCAACTCAAAAAGAAAAAGTATTTGAAGCAGATATGCTTTTTGCAACTCTTGATGTAACTACAAGAGCAATTGAACTTCCAGACGGAAGAATATCTACAGTAACGGATACAGTAGGCTTTATAAGAAAACTTCCACATGATTTAGTAGAAGCTTTTAAATCTACATTAGAAGAGGTAATATATTCTGATTTGCTTTTACATGTAGTAGATATTTCATCTGAAAATTCGGAACAGCAGATTGATGCTGTTAACGATGTGTTAGTACAAATAGGTGTGAAAAACAAGCCAATTATGTTGGTGCTAAATAAGATAGATAAGACAACAGAGGAAAATGTAAAATATATAGAAGAAAAATATAAAGGTCTAAAGATTATTAGAATATCTGCAAAGGAAGAAATAAATCTTGATTTACTATTAAATGAAGCTTCTAAACTTCTTCCCTATAAATTAAAAGAAGTAGAATATATTATTCCATATAGTGATCAATCTATTGTTGCGTTCCTTCATAGAAATGCAAAGGTTCAAAGTGAAGAATATAAAGAAGAAGGAACATATATTTTAGCACTAGTAGATGATGAAGTTTATAATAAAAGTAAAGAATATATGATTAGTCATATGTAAAATCTTTATATATTGTTAAAAATAATAGAGAGGTGTAGTGCAGCCTTGCATTATACCTTTGTTTTATATGATGCAAAAATTTATTTTAGAGAATTATAGAATATAGTTGCAGATAACTTAAAAAATACGAAAAATATCAATATATAAGATATCAATATATAAACCAATGTTAAGGAGTAGTGAATAAATTGGAAAAAGTTTGTCCATTGTGTAATAAAATGAAAGAAATAAATTTAGTATGCGATAAATGTGATGGAGTTATGTTAGATATAGGCAGAGTTCAAGATTACTATGATCCTTATGGTCCTCAAGATCCTATAAATGATGCGGATGATTACTGTATCCATTTATTTAAGTGTAAAAAGTGCAATAATAAAAAGAAGATTAATATAGATAAAATAAATACGTAAGTATTGAAAGAAATTATTCATTTATGCAATTTTGCTATTGTAATTACACTAAAATTTATTATATAATAATAAAAAATTCAATCTTCAATTAATTCTTATTAATTAAAAAAAGGGGGATAATTATTAAAATGGAAAGAACTATCTTGCAATATCAAAAAGCCTTTAATAGTATAGTTGAGAGATTAAAAAGTAATCAATCGGTTCTAGCAGTTATGGTTTTTGGAAGTATGGTTACTTGTGACTTATGGGATGAGTCAGACATAGATCTTTTTGTTATACTTGATAAGAAAAATTCTGAAATAGAAAATATTTATACTGAAGAAAAAGGTATACCTGTCCATATAAAACTAATGGGTAAGAATAAATTTTTACAACTTCATGAGGAAGATTTAAGAGGAGGATTTATTCATAGAATATTTGCATCTTCAAGACTTGTATTTTCAAAGGATGCGGAAGTAACTTCAAGATATGATAACGGAAGATATTATCCTGACTTAGATAGAGAAAGATGGAATATGGTCTATCTAGGTAAGTTGTTGAAAAATATGGGCGTATGTAAAAAGTATTTATATAATGATGGGATTCATACTGCTTATACTGCAGCAGTAAAATGTGTAGAAGAGTTTGCAAAATTATACGTTAACTCTTCAGGATATATGATAAGTAAAGATGCTATGACTATGGCTATGAACTTAAATGACAGTTTTAGAAAATGTGTAGATGAACTATTTTTTAGTACAAGTAACAAAGAAGAAACTATAAATAAAACCCTTGCCTATGTACAAAAAAATATAGATGATACTATTAGAAATTTGATTAATATTTTAATTGATTATATGAGGGAAAAAGATAGTTTCCTTAGCTCAGAAGATATAAAAAATGATAAATTATTTTATAATTATGATATAGATATGGAAGAAATATTAAATAAGCTTTGGGGAAAAAATTTAATTAAGAGAGAAACAAGAGATTATAAAACTGAAGATGGTAAGATTATATTTAAAGAAAATGTATACTTTATTTAAAAATTATTGTTAAAATAATAATGTATATAGAGTTTGTTAAAATAAAATTGAAATTATAATTTTAACTTTATTTGACTTTAAAAATTTTTTTGTTTTATATTATATAGATGTTTTATTTTAACAAACTCTATAAAATCAATATTATTACTGTGATAAACGAACTTAAATTTTATGATTATAAATTTAAGTTCGTTTAATTTTTGAAACTGTGGAGTAAAATATTATGAAAAAGTACTTTATTAATGTAAATGAAGAAGAAACACCTAAGTATATTATAATCGAGAGACATATAAAAAAATTAATTGACAGCAATAAGATAGAGGATGGAGAGAAGCTTCCTTCAATAAGGGTCTTAGCTCAGCTGCTCGGAGTAAATAATATTACTGTGGTTAACGCATATAAAAAGCTTGAGAATGAAGGTCATGCTGTTCAAAAAATGGGCAGTGGAACTTATGCAAAAAGAAAAGATATTAATAGGAACTTTAAAAGAGAGTATTCGGAAACTTTAAAGAAAATATCAGGCAATTTGCAAGAATATATTGATTTTACAGGAGAAACACCTTCAAGTAGTTTTTTTCCTGTAAAATTATTTAAAGATGTATTAAATAATGTTTTAGATAGAGATGGTGCTGATGCTCTTATATACCAAGAAGCTTTAGGATATGAAGGGTTAAGAAAAAGCATAAGCAACGTTTTTTGGAAAAATAGAATAAGAAGCAATGATATATTAATAGTATCTGGTGCTCAGCAGGGAATAGATATAGTATCTAAGGCCCTAATAAATACTAATGATAGCGTAATAGTAGAAAAGCCAACATACAGCGGAGCATTGTCCGTTTTTAAATGGAGAAGGGCCGACATATTTGAGGTTCCAATGGGAGAGGATGGAATAGACATTGTAAAGCTTGAAAAGATATTAAAGAAAAATACTATTAAGTGTTTTTATACCATGAGTTATTTTCAAAATCCTACAGCTGTGAGTTACAGTGAAGAAAAGAAAATACAAATTTTGAAATTAGCTGATATATATGATTTTTATATTATAGAAGATGATTATTTATCAGAATTGATTTATGACGAAAGTATGGTTTATAAAAGTTTTAAAAGTTTGGATAAAAATGATAGAGTTATATATATAAAAAGTTTTTCAAAGATATTCTTACCGGGGATAAGAATAGGATACTTAATACCACCAGCAAATTTTAAAGAGAGTATTCAAAACTCAAAGATAAATACAGATATTTCCACATCTAGTTTGATGCAAAGAACTTTAGATTTGTACATAAGAAAAGGTTTTTGGAAAGAATATATAGCTAATATAAGAGTTTTATATAAGAATAGATACATATATATGGAACAGTGTTTAAGAAAGCATTTAGGAGATAAAGTTGATTTTATAAGTCCTGGTGGAGGGCTTCATTTTTATATGAAAATAAAAGATAGTTTAAAAATCAATTCTATTACATTATTTAGATTGGCCAAAGAAAAAAAAGTTTTATTAACTCCAGGTATACTTTTTTACAAAAGTCCTTCAGATGGAGAAAAATATTTTAAATTAGGGTTTTCGCAAACTGACGAAGAAGGTATTGAAAAAGGTATAAAAATAATAAATAATTTAATGGAAGTATAAAGGTGGTGATCATACTGAGTGGAAAAGGAATGCTTCATGTAGATTGGCAGGATATTAATAATTATACTGATGAAGATATAACTTATTTCTTATTTTTAGAGGGAAAGTCTGTAGAAAGTTTATGTAAGATAAGAAAACTAAGTAAAGAAGTCATACAAAAACATATACTAGATGGTAAAATAAAATACGGAATTTTGGCTAAAAGCGATGGCATTCAAGCTCTTTTTCATACAATATCATCTTCAGGAAAACAGGATAAAGTAGAAACGCTGAAATGTTTAGATATAGATAATAAATTTAAAATGATTGAATTTATAAAAAATAATTATGTACATATGAAAACTAAGGATAAGGAAAACGCCATATGGATAACAGGTGAAATTGGGGACAAAGAAAGTTTAAACGTATTAATGAAAGCATCGGTACATAATCATGTGAATGTGAGACGTATGGCGGTTTCAGCTGCAGGGAAAATTGGTGATAAGTGTATGGAACCGCTGCTTATTAGAGCACTGGAAGATAGCAATCCACAGGTTGTGATGTATGCCATAAAAGCACTAAAAAAGATAAAAAGCGAAAAGGTCATTGATAAAATGAAAGAGCTTTCTACAAGTTCACAAAAAGATTATATAAAGAAAATGGCTAAAGAGTATATTGAAGAAGTTAATATTTAAAGCAGAATGGTTATTTGGAAGGTTGGGATCAATATGGGTTATTTTACCATAAAAGATGAAGCAAGTTCACAGTTTGAAGAAAAAAAATCTATATTTATTGGTCATATTAAAAGGGTTTACACCGAAGATGAAGCTAAGAGTTTTATAAACAAAGTCAAAACTGACTATAGAGATGCAAGGCATAATGTTTATGCATATGTTATAGGACAAAACATGGGAATACAAAGGTATAGTGATGATGGAGAACCTCAAGGAACGGGAGGAATTCCAGTTCTTGAAGTTATAAAGAAAAATGAAATAACAGATGTAGTTATAGTAGTTACAAGGTATTTTGGAGGAATTTTACTTGGTAAAGGAGGGCTTGTAAGAGCCTACTCTAAAGGGGCAGCGATGGCTGTAAATGATGGAGGAATAGTAGAGAAGGTTAAGGGTGTTGTAGTAGATATCATTCTCGATTATGATATGCTTGGAAAAGTTCAGTATTTATTTGAACAAAAATTGTGGTATGTAGAAAGCACTGATTATACTGATAAAGTAAGATTAATGATGTATTGCCCTGTGGATAAACTGAAAGATGTGGAAAGTTCAATTATAGAAGTTACTAATGGAAAATGTCAAGTGATTGTAGGGGATGAAGAATATTATTTTAAATTTGACAACAGATTATTCAAAGAAAGTTAGATAAAACTTATGAATTTTAATATTTGTATCTATGAGGTTTTGTGTGATATAATAATTTAGGTGTTTTGTCAAGTTAAAACATATAATTTTTAGGTGCTTTTTAAATAAAGCCTAATTTATAATAAATATTATACAAACTCATAAGTTAGGAGGAAATTAAAATGTCAGGACATTCAAAGTGGCATAATATACAAGCGAAGAAAAGTAAAACAGATGCTAAAAGAGGTAAAATCTTTACTAAAATAGGTAAGGAAATAGCAATAGCATCTAAAACTGGTGGTTCAAATCTAGATACAAATAGTAAGTTAAGAGATGTTGTTGCTAAGGCAAAAGCTAATAATATGCCTCAAGATACAATAGTGAGAGCAATTAAAAAAGGTGCTGGAGAAATGGAAGGTGTAAACTATGAAGAAATAGTTTACGAAGGATATGGTCCAGCAGGAGTTGCAGTTATAGTTAATGTTTTAACTGACAACAAGAATAGAAGTGCAGGAAACGTAAGGTCAGCTTTTACAAAGTGTTCAGGAAATCTTGGTTCTACTGGCT
>NZ_JAEEGC010000172.1 GCF_019207025.1 Clostridium thailandense
TAAGTTAATTTTCTGGTCTTAAACCCTATAGATCGTTAACATTAAATTTATAAGTTAAGTGTCGATCTTATTTATCTATAGGAGGATGTGATTAAACAAAATTTTATATTAAGTAAATCCTTAAATATCAATGCATTGGACTTTTTGATATATAAAATGGATTTTATCACAACCTCATATACTAAGATACAACTTTTGATATTAAATATTGTAGTACATAAGTAGCTAGTAAATATAATATAGCATAGAAAAAAGCAAAAATTGCTGAAAATCATGTAAGTTAACGGTTACATGTGAAAATTTAGATATTACTGGACTTGTGTTATTAAAAATTATTATTTATAATTTTTAATAACAAATAAGTAATTTAATAGCTATGATGGAGAAGTTAGTTATGTAGACTCTAAAGAGAGCTGATGGTTGGTGCAAGTCAGTGACGAAACATAATGAATATTCGCTCTTAAGCTGCAGGCTGAAATTAAGTAGGCTGTGCCGTAAAACCTACGTTACAGGTAAAAGTGGATTAATTTATGTAATCAAGCAGGGTGGTACCGCGAGAAAAGACTCGTCCCTTTATCGTAGGTGCTTTTTTTATACCCAAAATACATAGGTAATCAATTAGAGTGGTACCGCGATATATTCGCCTCTAGCATTGTTAGAGGCGATTTTCTTTTACATTTTTGATTTACCACTATACAGTATTGAAAGTGAAAAGTATTTAAATTCATTCATTAAGATATAATGGTTTCGCGAATCTTTATATAAATAAATCACTAACATAATTTGAAGAGGGGGCTATTTATGAATATATCTTTTATAGTAGTAGTTATTTATATTGGCATATTATTTTGTATTAGTTTTTATGCTAGAAAAAAGGCATCATCAGGGGCAGAAAGTTATATATTGGCAGGTAGAGGGTTAAATACTACACTTATTACTGTTTCCATGGTAGGTATAGCAATAGGGGGATCATCTACCATAGGAGTAGCTGAGCAAGCTTATAAGGTAGGCCTTTCAGCAGGGTGGTATACTGTTGCCTGGGGAGTAGGATCTATCCTTATGGGATTAATTGGGGCAAAAAAGTATAGAGAGTTAAATGTTTCTACAGTACCAGAAATGTTTGAAAAATTCTATGATACTAAAGGAAGAATCATTTGTGTAATAGGACAAATAGTGATTCAGCTTATGATAACTTCACTTCAGTATATAGCAGGAGGAGCAATTTTATCTTCACTGCTTCCAGCTGTATTCACATTAAAAACAGGAATGATTATTAGTGCAATTGTGTTTATTGGAATAACCTTTATTGGTGGTATGTGGTCTACTGGGCTGTGCAATTTATTTAATGTGCCTTTAAAGTACACTGGAATTATTATAGTTACATTATTAGCGGTAGCTTTTGGAGGTGGAATACATAATATATCTTTAAAGATTCCACATGCTGCTACCTATTTCCATCCAACGGCGGGCCTTGGAGTACCTACAATAATAGTATGGTTTATAGTTATGATTACTGAATGCTTTTCTGTTCAGGGAGTTGTACAGGTTTCCTTCTGTGCAAAAAATGCAGAGGCGGCAAGAAGAGGGTATATAATAGGTGGACTTTTAATGATACCTATAGGATTTTTAGCAGCTTTACTTGGAATAGTTGCTAGGGCAACTTATCCAGATGTAAGTGCAACTATGGCATTACCAAAGATTATTACCTCTCTAAATCCATTAGCAGCTGGCATAACTTTAGCAGCCTTATGGGCAGCAGATGTGTCGACAGCTTGTAACATGCTTTTAGGTTCAGCAACCTTATTTTCACAAGATGTATATAAAAGATTTGTTAATCAAGGTATAGAGGAAAAGAAGTTAATGATTATTACCAAAGTTTTTGTAGTAGTTTTAGGCATAATAACTTTCTTTATAGCTTCACAGGCTAAAGGCATATTGAGTTTATTGATGTTGGCATTAAGCTTAACTACTGCTTTCACCATAGTATTTATATTTACTATTTTTAAGCCATCTATCTGCAGAAAAAATTCAGCTTTTAATACTGCAGTAGCAGGAATGATAGTATTAGTTTTGTGGCAGTTGGTGCCAGCTGTAAGAATACTACCGCATGTAATATATGCTGAGTGGATAGTATGTTTAACAGTGTTTTTAATAACTCCATTATTTGATAGAAAAGCTATCAAGGATGTAGCTGGAGTTGAAATAGCATAACATTTAAAGGGGGCATTTTATAATGAAGAATATGGAAATAAAATATGGAAGCACATGTATGAGTGTGGCAGTGGAAGAAGAAAATTTAATTGGGGTAATAGAAGCTAATAAGTTATCAGAAGAAAAAACTGAAGAAGAAGTTATTAAGGATGCTTTAGAAAATCCTATAGGCAGTGCTAGGCTTAAAGAACTTGTACATGATGGGGAAAGAGTATGTGTAGTAATTCCAGACGTTACTAGAGCTTGGCAAAAAACAGATAAATATTTAAATGCAATTGTTGAGGAATTGAATGCTGGTGGAATAGAGGATAAAAATATAGTTTTCATAAGTGCCTTAGGTTCACATAGAAAGCAAACAAGAGAAGAACATGAAAAATTACTTGGAGAAAAACTTTCAGAAAGATTTAAGGTAATAGATCATGACTGTTACGATAAAGAGAATTTAGTATATCTTGGAGAAACTACTTATGGAAATCGCGTATATATAAATAGAATTGCAATGGAATGTGATCATATAGTAATTACAGGTGGGATAGTATATCACTTACTTGCAGGTTATGCTGGAGGAAAGAAAACTATACTTCCAGGTATATCAGGAGCAGAAACTATAATGAAAAATCATTCACTTTCACTAAATGATAACCTAGGAGAAAGTGTAAAGGCTGGAGTATGTTCTGGAGGTACGGAAGATAATCCAGTACATTTAGATATGCTTGAAGCTGCCAGTTTTGTAAAACCTACTTTTATGTTCAATGTAATAATGGGTCCAGAAGGACAAATAGCTGCTGCAGTAGCAGGAAACTATATAGCTGCTCATGAGCAAGGTATGAAAATTCTTAAGAATATAGATGGAGTAGATATAGAGGAAAAGGCTGATTTAGTAATTGCTAGTGCAGGAGGATATCCAAAGGATATAAACTTGTATCAATCTGTAAAGACGCTGACAAATGCAAGAGAGGCAGTGAAGGAAGGCGGATATATAATTGCAGCTTTAGAGTGCAGAGAGGGACTTGGTGGGGATAAAAACATTCAAGACTTAATTCTAAATTATGATAATATTTTAGATAGAGAAAAGTTTGTAAGAGATGATTTTACAATTTCTAAATTTATAGCATACTGCATGTGCGAAACTGCTTATAAGTTTAAGGTGATTTTAGTATCGGATATAAAACAAGAATTGGTTAAAAATGCAAATATCACTGTGGTAAAAACTGTAGAGAAAGCTTTAGAAATAGTTCATAAGGAAAAAGGAGAAAATCTTAAAACTTATGTAATGCCTCATGCAGCAAATACATTGCCAATGCTCACAAAATAAAGTGAAACTGTTATAGCCTTGCGTGCTCTATCTTAAAGAACCATAAGTGGATTTATATTAACAAATCTACTTATGGTTCTTTTTATGAATAATATGACTTTTTTGTATCATTTTATTAGTATTGTTTTGGTAACTATATCCCGTAAAAGTACGTACTTGCATTCAATAAGTATAATAGTATAATTGTAACAGATAGTTAAGATAAGGAGGTAATAAAAATGAAGGTAGTAGCAATTAATGGAAGTCCAAGAAAGCAGTGGAATACTGCCACTTTGTTAAATAAAGCGCTTGAAGGTGCGGCATCACAGGGAGCAGAGACAGAACTTATTCACTTATATGATTTAAATTTCAAAGGTTGTACAAGTTGTTTTGCATGTAGATTAATAAATGGTAAAAGCTATGGTAAATGTGCAATGAGAGATGAACTTACAGCTGTATTGGAAAAAGTTCAAAATGCAGATGCTTTGATTTTGGGCTCACCTATATATTTGGGCAATGTTACAGGAGAGATGAGATCATTTATGGAAAGACTTCTGTTCCCATTAGTAGAATATACTAAAGCACCTAAGCTTGCAAGAAAGAATATACATACAGGTTTGATATATACTATGAATGTATCAGAGGAAATATTAAAGAAAATTAATCTAAATAATATATTTGAGAATAATGAAATGATGTTTAAAAGATTTTTTGGAGAAGCAGAAACTATTTATAGTACTGACACCTACCAATTTAATGATTATTCAAAGGTAGTTTCAGATATGTTTAATTATGAAGAAAAATTAAAAAGACGACAGGAAATGTTTCCTAAAGATTGCGAGAAAGCCTTTGATATGGGAGTTAGACTTACAAAACAATATTAAGATAATGGAGGACTAAGAAATGAAAGTTGTTGCTTTTAATGGTAGCCCTAATAAAGAAGGAAATACTTATCACGCCATAAAATTGGTTGCAGATGAGTTAGAAAAAGAATCTATAGAGGTTGAAATTATACATGTTGGAAATCAAGTTATAAGAGGATGTATGGCCTGTGGAGGCTGTTTTAGAAACAAAAATGAAAAGTGTGTCTTAAAAGATGATCCTTTAAATGAATGGGTCCAAAAAATGAAAGAAGCAGATGGTATAATACTAGGATCTCCTGTACATTATTCAGGAATAGGTGGAACAATGAAATCATTTTTAGATAGGGCCTTCTACGTTGCAAGCTCCAATGATAGCATGCTAAGACATAAGGTCGGAGCTGCAGTAGTAGCTGTAAGGCGTTCTGGCGGGCTTCCTACTTTTCAACAATTAAATAATTATATAAATTACTCTGAAATGCTTATGCCAACATCAAGTTACTGGAATGTTATTCATGGTGCAAGAGCAGGAGAGGCATTACAGGATGGAGAAGGAGTTCAAATTATGAGAACTCTAGGTAAGAACATGGCGTGGTTACTTAAACTCGTAGAAAACGGTAAAGGAAAAGTAGAAGAGCCAGAAAGAGAAAATAAAATATTTACAAACTTTATACGTTAAACTATTTAGAGTTTTATATTATAGACATCCACGGCCG
>NZ_JAEEGC010000173.1 GCF_019207025.1 Clostridium thailandense
AAGAATTGCTGGTTTACTTTACTTAATAAAAGCTATTTAAGCTTTTAACCTCTGTTTAATTTTCAAGGATCATCGCCACTCTATCCAAGCGACTATCATAGTTTATCATCTCATTTTCTAGTTGTCAAGACTTTTTTTAAAAATCTTTTCAACTTCCTCTTGAAACATAATTAGCAACTATTTAAACATTAAATTTGTATAATGTTTTGTGCTATTAATTTTTCTTGAGAACCGCCGCATCACTAAGCGACATGTGTTATCTTATCATAATTTTGCTATCAGAAACTGAATTCAAAATTGGTTATATGGATTTATTCCTACATTTCTTTATAATTCTTGACTTTACTACATTTTTTTCATGCAGATACACCTGGGACAGTTAACATTACTTTTCTAGCTTTTATTCAAATTCTCTCTAGAAAACAGAACGGGATATAAGTTTCAAATACTAAAATATTTGCAACTTATATCCCGCTCCATATTAGCCTCTACCTAAGCTATTGACTATTTCTTTAAATTTATTTCCCCTTATTTCAAAATTAGGAAACAGATCAAAACTAGCACAAGCTGGAGAAAGTGTAACTATATCTCCTGATATTGCAATTTTTTGTGCTCTATATACAGCATCCTCAAAACTATTCTCTATTATTATAGGTAATTCTCTATTTTTACTAGCCATTACCTTATCAAAAGCGTCTTTTATTTTGTACTTTGTAGCGCCTACTAATATTAGAACTTTAATTTTTGAGTATCCCTCTTCTGCTAAAGGTTCAAAAGGTATTTTTTTATCATATCCCCCCGCAATTAAAATTACTGGTTTTTCGAAAGCTTTGAGTCCTGCTAATGTTCTACTTGGACTTGATGCTATAGAATCATTATAGTATTTTACACCGTCTAATTCTCTTATAAACTCACATCTATGTTCTACTCCGGAAAATGTAGTAGCTACTTTTCTCATACTCTCTATGCTAACATCTCCATTTACAGCACTAAATGCTGCAAGTAAATTTTCTACATTATGCATACCTTTTAATTTAATTTCACCTAAAGAACATACTATTTCACCATCTATATAAAGCTTATTATCCTTAAAGCATGCACCTTGTTCCACGTATTCTTTTATAGTAAATTGAATTAAATTTCCTTTAGCCTCATCAACCATGGAATTAGTTAATTCATTGTCTTTATTTAGTACAAGTAAATCCATACTTTCTTGATACTTAAAAATATTCTTTTTTGAATCAATATACTCGTCCATATCCTTATGCATATCTAAATGATTTGGACTAAGATTAGTTACGACAGCTACCTCTGGTGAAACATTCATAGTCATAAGCTGAAAACTAGATAACTCCAACACTACTCTATCTGTAAGATTCATTTCTTCTATTTTGCTAAATAACGGAGTACCTATATTTCCACCCACCCATGTTTTATATCCATGTCCTTTTAAAATATTATAAATTAAGGTGGTAGTTGTAGTTTTTCCATCACTTCCTGTTATCCCATAAATCTTTGCTGGACAATACCTTACAAACTCCTCCATTTCTGAGGTTATATATGCACCTTCGCTTTTAGCTTTGACTAATGCTGGGCTATCTATTCTCATAGAAGGTGTCTTAAATACTACATCGAATCCTAGTAATCTATCTAAATATTTTTCTCCTAAAACCAACTCAACTTCTTTTTTTCTAAGTTCATTTGCAATTTCTCCAAGCTCTTCTTCATCTTTCTTATCAAAAGCGCTAACTTTTGCCCCTAACTTAAGTAAAAAGTCTATTAATGGTCTATTGCTTACTCCAATACCTACTACTGCAGTTTTTTTCCCTTTTATAAAACTTTTAAAATCATTAAAGTCTTTTTTCATCAAAAACCCTCCACTCTAAAGCGACTATTTAATAAAGTTTAATACTTATTCTATTCCTATAAACATTCTTTTACATTTAATTATATCACTATTAATATCTATTTGAATTACTTTATCATTATCTTTTTTCCAGTTTATAATCAAAGTTAATACCCTAATTTAGAATACTTATATTCTTTAATTTTTTACATACTACACTTAACTTAATATATTATTTTTAGTCGAAATTGTAAGAATATATTTAATTTAAAGACTTTATTGTTGAGTATTGTGATTTATTGTCTTTATATGTTATACTTAGCTTGTGCCGTAAGGAAACATTAATATAATTCCCCAAGTTTTAATTAAACATATAACATATCCCCATGATTAAACCCTATTTTGCCAGGTATGATACCTGGCTTATTTTTTTTATTTATTTTCAAATTAATATATAAACAAAATAGAGGATTATATACTACACATCACTATTTAAGTTATGCAGCATATAACCCTTTATATCTTTAGAATTCTAATTTTCCTTTTATAAAGTCTTTTATTTCATCGATTTTTATTCTAAACTGTTGCATAGTATCTCTATCTCTTATAGTAACAGTATCATCTTCTAAAGTATCAAAGTCTATTGTTATACAATAAGGAGTTCCAGCCTCATCTTGTCTTCTATATCTCTTTCCTATACTTCCAGCTTCGTCATAGTCTACATTAAATTCTTTTTGTAATCTACTATATAATTCTAGTGACTTTTCAGAAAGCTTTTTAGTCAAAGGAAGTATAGCTGCTTTATATGGTGCAATAGCTGGATGTAAATGTAACACATTTCTTACATCTCCATCTTCTAATTCTTCTTCATCATATGCATCTACTAGGAACGCTAATACAACTCTATCTGCACCTACTGAAGGTTCAATACAATATGGTATATATCTTTCATTAGTAACAGGATCAAGATAAGACATATCCTTGCCTGAATGTTCCTGATGCTGTTTTAAATCATAATCCGTTCTATCTGCTATACCCCAAAGCTCTCCCCATCCAAATGGGAACTTATACTCAATATCAGAAGTCGCATTACTATAATGTGACAATTCTTCTTTTTCATGATCTCTAAATCTTATGCTCTCTTCTTTAATTCCAAGCTTTAAAAGGAATTGCCAACAATATTCTTTCCAATAACTATGCCATTCTAAATCCGTACCTGGCTTGCAGAAGAACTCTAACTCCATTTGTTCGAATTCTCTTGTTCTAAAAGTAAAATTACCTGGAGTTATTTCATTTCTAAAAGATTTACCTATTTGTCCTATACCAAAAGGAACCTTTTTTCTTGAAGTTCTTTGCACATTTTTAAAGTTGACAAATATCCCTTGAGCAGTTTCTGGTCTTAAATATATTTCTGATTTAGAGTCTTCTGTTACTCCTTGAAAAGTCTTAAACATTAAATTAAACTTTCTTATATCGGTAAAGTTCTTCTTTCCACAACTAGGACATTCTATATTATTTTCATCTATATATGCCTTTAGTTTTTCATTGCTCCATCCATCGGCACTAGCTTTTTCTACACCTTGAGCTGTCAAATGTTCTTCAACTAATTTATCTGCTCTAAACCTAGCCTTACATTCTTTACAATCCATAAGAGGATCTGAAAAGTTTCCAACGTGACCTGAAGCAACCCATACTTCACTGTTCATTAAAATTGCAGCATCAATTCCTACATTATACTCACTCTCATGAATAAACTTTTGCCACCAAGCCCTCTTAACGTTATTTTTCAGTTCTACGCCTAAAGGACCATAATCCCAAGTATTTGCAAGACCTCCGTATATTTCTGATCCTGAGTAAACATAACCCCTATTTTTAGCTAATGCTACTACCTTATCCATAGTCTTTTCAACTTTCATAAATACTACCTCCTGAAATTAATTTGATAAAACATTAATAAACTTTAACTAAATAATATTAATAAAAAAAAGACCTATCACCACAAAGGGACGAAAATTATTCCGCGGTTCCACCCTTCTTGGCATATGCCCTGCTTTTCATTTTCCTGCTCATAAGCTCCCTTCACAATAAACCCTTAGTTGCTTTCACCATACACAACCTCTCTTTTAAGTTTATTTATTATTACTTTTCTTAGTCATAGCAAGATATTTATTTTTATAATAAAAAAAGACCTATTACCACAAAGGGACGAAAATTACTTTCCGCGGTTCCACCCTTTTTGGCATACGCCCTACTCTTAATTTATCGCTCAAAAGTTCCCTTCATAATAAATCCTTAGTTGCTCGCACCATGCACAACCTCTCTTTTAAGACATTTACTATTACTCTTCTTTATCATAGCGAATATTATATTAACAATGATATAGCAATATACTAAGATAGTCAATATAAAATATAAATTTTTCTATGTACATTTATATTATACTCATTTATTACTGCGAGTATACATTTTTGACCTTCAAAAAATAAAAAATGGCTCCGTGGAGAGGATTCGAACCTCCAACCCTTCGGTTAACAGCCGAATGCTCCACCATTGAGCTACCACGGAACAACTTACATTTATTATTATATCAACTTTTCAAAAAAAATCAATAGTTCTTTTCACTTTTTTATGTTTTTTTATTTATTTTTATCATTTATTCAAATAAATCGACAACATGTTAACATGTTGTCGACTTCATTATAAAATTATTTACTGTTGTGTTGGTTTCATTGTTGGGAATAATATAACATCTCTTATAGAAGATGAATCTGTTAAGAACATTATAAGTCTGTCTATTCCTATTCCTAAACCGCCTGTTGGAGGCATACCTATTTCTAAAGCATTTATGAAATCATCATCCATCATATATGCTTCATCGTCTCCAAGTTCTCTTTCTTTTAACTGCTGTAAAAATCTATCTTTTTGAACTATAGGATCGTTAAGCTCTGAGTATGCATTACATATCTCTCTACCATATACAAATCCTTCAAATCTTTCAGTAAAAGCTTCATTTCCTCTCTTCTTCTTTGTTAGAGGGGAATTTTCAACTGGATAATCACAAATGAAAGTAGGCTGCATTAACTTATCTTCGCAAAACTCTTCAAATAATCCGATAAGTACATCTCCCTTTGAACAATCTTTTAATTCTTTCTTAAATTCCACGTGTTTTTCCTTTGCAATTGCTCTAGCTTCATCATCATCTTTTATAGCATTAAAATCTACTCCTGCATACTCTTTAACTGCATCTACCATAGTTAATCTTCTCCATGGTGGTGTGAAATCTATTTCTGTACCCTCGTAAGTAACCTTAGTAGTACCTAGAACCTTTTCACACACGTATGCTACCATATTTTCAGTTAATTCCATCATATCATTATAATCAGCAAAAGCTTCATATAATTCTATTGCTGTAAATTCTGGATTGTGTCTTACATCTATACCTTCATTTCTAAAGTTTTTACCCATTTCATATACTTTTTCGAAACCACCTACTATAAGTCTCTTTAAATAAAGCTCTGTAGCTATTCTAAGATACATATCTATATCCAAAGCATTATGGTGTGTAACAAAAGGCTTTGCTGCAGCTCCCCCAGCTATTGGAGAAAGGATTGGTGTATCTACTTCTAAAAATCCTTTATTATCTAAAAACTCTCTTATAGCTTTTATAATACCAGTTCTTTTCATAAATGTATCTCTTACATCTTGGTTAATTATCAAATCAACATATCTTTGTCTATATCTTAAATCTGGGTCCTTTAATCCATGCCACTTTTCCGGAAGTGGTTTTAATGATTTTGAAATAAGTTGAAAATCTCTTATATGAAGAGATACTTCTCCTGTTTTAGTTTTGAACACAGTTCCTGTTATAGATACAAAATCACCTATGTCAAAAGTCTTATATTCTTTAAGCTTTACTTCACCTACATCGTCTATTTTTATGTATAACTGAATTTTTCCATATCTATCGTGAATATCGGAAAATCCAGCTTTTCCATGTACTCTCTTTGACATAAGTCTTCCTACTGCAGTAACATCTTTTCCTTCAAGCGAATCATAATTGTCTTTTATTTCTTTTGATGTATGAGTTCTTTCTACTTTATAAACATCAAACGGATCTCTTCCTTCACTCTGAAGATTTGATAACTTTTGTCTTCTTTCTTTAATCAACGCATTAAAATCTTCTTCCAACTTTTTTAAATTCTTTTCATCATTAGCCATTAATAAACCCTCCAATATTTTCTTATGTCACTTATCGCCTTATATTAAGTATTTCATACTTACTTACTCCATCCGGAATTTGTATTTCTACAATATCTCCAACTTTCTTTCCTACAAGACCACTTCCAACTGGAGATTCATTAGATATTTTATTATTTAACGGATCAGCTTCTGCAGATCCTACAATAGTATACTCTACTTCTTCATCAAATTCATAGTCCTTAACCTTTACAATAGATCCTATACTAACTATATCAGTTGGAATTTCACTTTCATCCACTATAGTAGCATTTTTAAGCATATTTTCAAGTTGAGCTATCCTACCTTCTACAAATGCTTGTTCATTTTTAGCTTCATCATACTCAGCATTTTCGCTTAAATCGCCAAAAGAAAGTGCAACTTTTATTTTTTCTGTTATTTCTTTTCTTTTAACTGTCTTCAAATACTCTAATTCATCTTCTAACTTTTTTACACCCTCATAAGTCATTACATATTTTTTTTCGCTCATTTTCCTCTCCCCTTTTGACATTTTGCTAAAATTTCCTATATGAATATTGTTACTCTTTTATCTATAATGACATAACCTTATTAATCATTTAAGTAATTATAAATCAGCATTATACTAATGTCAACATTTTCAAATTTCAAAATAAGATTTTAATTTTCTAGTAATCATAATGTCAGAACTTCATTATTTTATAATATGATATTCCCTTAAAATTACTTACGCTATTATCTTATTCGCATATATAATAAAAAATTACAATACTTTTACCTATAATATTGTTCACCTAGTAATTGTTTTTTATAGTTTATTAAAATATTTATTGCTATCTCACTACTTTTCTCATAATTTACTTTGTCTTTTATTTCTTTATTACCTTCCATACCTTTTATATACCACCCAATATGCTTTCTCATTTCTCTTACTGCCTTATCTTCACTGTTATAATAAATTGCTCTTCTATAATGCTCTATACACATATCTATCTTTTCTTCAGTAGTAGGATAAACTATATCTTTACCATTTAGTTTATTCTTTATTTGACTAAATATCCAAGGGTTTCCCATGGAACCTCTACCTATCATTATTCCATCGCATTTAGTTTCTTCAAAAAGCTTTAATGCATCTTCTGAAGACACCACATCTCCATTTCCTATAACAGGAATTCTTACAACTTCTTTAACTTGTCTTATTACATCCCAGTCAGCCTTACCTTCGTACATTTGTTCTCTAGTTCTACCATGAACAGTTATGGCATCTACGCCAGCTTGTTCTAATCTCTTTGCAAATTCAACTGCATTGATATTATTAGAATCAAATCCCTTTCTAAACTTTACTGTTACAGGTTTTAGCGAAGCTTTTTTTACTTCTTTTACTATCTCTTCTGCTAATTCAGGTTGCTTCATAAGCGCTGAACCCTCACCATTTTTGACTATCTTTGGCGCTGGACATCCCATATTAATATCTATAATACAAATATTATCATTACTATTAAAAGAATCACAAGATTTTGCCATTACATAAGGATCGCTACCAAATATTTGCACAGCAACTGGTGATTCCTCCTCTGAAATTTCCAACAGAGACTGTGTATTACTACTTCCATGAAACAAAGCTTTGGAACTTACCATTTCAGTATATACAAGACCACAGCCCACTCCTTTACATAGTCCTCTAAATGCTATATCTGTAACACCTGCCATAGGAGCTAAAAATACATTATTATCAAACTCTAAATTTTTTATTTTCATCTTAGCACCTATTCTTTATTCTTTTCATAGATAATTCTTAACCCTTTTAATGTTAAAGTCGAGTCTATTATGTCAATAAATTTAGATTCTTCACTAATAAGTTTTGCTAATCCTCCAGTAGCAATAACATAAGGTTCAGCTTCCCCAAGTTGTGTCATTTCTTTTTTCATTTTATCAACTATATAATCTACTTGACCTATATAGCCATAAACTATCCCAGCTTGCATGCTTGTCACTGTATTTTTGCCAATAACTTTAGCAGGCTTTATAAGCTCTATTCTTGGAAGTTTAGACGCTCTTTCAAATAATGCTTCTGAAGATATCCTAATACCAGGACATATAGTCCCTCCTAGATAGTCACCCCTCGCTGTTACTGCACAAAATGTTGTAGCTGTACCGAAATCTATTATAATAAGAGATCTGTCATAAATCTCATGGGCAGCAACTGCATTAACTATTCTATCTGCTCCTACTTCCTTAGGGTTGTCGTATTTTACATTTATTCCAGTTTTCACACCTGGACCTACTACAATCGGTATTATTTCGAAATATTTTACAATCATATGTTCCAATGAATACATAATATTAGGAACAACTGATGAAATTATTACCCCTTCTACATCTGCTGGGTCAAGCTTGCCTTGTAAAAACAATTGTGTTACTTGAATACCATACTCATCTGCTGTTCTTTGAAAATCTGTAGACAATCTCCAATTAGCAATAAGCTCCTCATTTTTATAAATTCCAAGAACTATATTGGTATTTCCTACATCTAAAACTAAAATCATCTAGTGCACCACCTTTCTAACAACTGATATATTTTAACGTTAAACATAATTAAAGAGCAGCTTTCGAGCTGCCCTATAGTATACCCATTTTATTGTCAGTTTAATAATTTAATTTTAACAATTAAATCGCATTTGTCAAGAAAAAAGGTTATATACTTTGCATCTATAGCTGCACCCTTTTCATAAAATCCTCACTATTTACTATATATCTTGCATGAGTTCCTTCTCCAATTTTTCCGGCTTCATCCCATGCTTGAACATTAAAGAAAAGCCTTTTACCTTCGACTTTTGTTAAAAGAGCTTCACATCTTATTTTCATACCAACAACTGAAGCTTTCAGGTGTTTTACGTTAACCTCTATTCCTACAGTTGTGTATCCATACGGTAAATGTAGGTCCACGCAACTTTTGGATGTATTTTCCATAAGAGCTATCATCATTGGCGTTGAAAATACATCCAAATTACCTGACCCCAACTTACGAGCCGTATCATTTTCAGTTACACAGGTCTCTATTGTAGATGTTATTCCCTCTTTAACATTAAACTCCATAACAATCATCTCATTTCATTAAAATTTATTTTAAAATTAGACATACATTTTGATTATATCATTATTATTCAAGTTTTAATATATACTTTTTATAAAAAAGATAGAGGTTAGAAACCTCTATCTTTATGCGTTATTGAATATCTCTTCAAACTCAACTGCCTCAAGCTTTTCCTTTTCTAGTAAAGCTTTAGCAACAGCATGAAGTTTTGATATATTTTCACTTAAAAGTTTTTCAGCCTTTCCATAGCCCTCATCAATCAATTTTTTAATTTCCTTATCTATTTCAAAAGCTACTTCCTCACTGAAATTTCTTCCTTTTCCTAAATCTCTTCCTAAGAAGACTTCATCATGTCCAGAACCGAAAGCTATAGGTCCTAAATCACTCATACCATAGTCCATAACCATTTTTTTGGATATTGTTGTTGCTCTGTCTATATCATTCTTGGCTCCAGTACTTATATCACCTATTATAAGCTTTTCTGCAACTCTTCCTCCAAGAAGACCTACAATTTCATCTTGAAGCTTTGTCTTAGACATATAAGCAGTATCCTTTTCTGGAAGATGCATTGTATATCCACCAGCCATACCTCTTGGTATTATGCTTATCTGATGAACTGGATCTGCTGTAGGTAATAATTTCATTACCACCGCATGCCCTGCTTCATGGTAAGCAGTTAGTCTTCTATCCTCTTCTGCAATGACACGGCTTTTCTTTTCCGGGCCTGCGATAACTCTCGTTACGGCTTCCTCAAGTTCATCCATTTCTATTACATTTTTATTCTTTCTTACAGCTAAAAGAGCAGATTCATTCATAAGATTTTCTAAATCGGCTCCAGTAAAACCCGGAGTTCTTTTTGCAAGCACATCTAGCTTAACTTCATCAGATAAAGGCTTACTTTTTGAATGTACTTTAAGTATCTCTTCTCTGCCTTTGACGTCTGGAGCTCCAACTAATATCTGCCTGTCAAATCTTCCTGGTCTTAAAAGCGCAGGGTCTAGTATATCTGGTCTATTAGTTGCTGCTATCATTATTATTCCTTCATTTGCACCAAATCCATCCATCTCAACAAGTAATTGGTTTAATGTTTGTTCTCTTTCATCATGTCCGCCACCAAGTCCAGCTCCTCTTTGTCTTCCCACTGCATCTATTTCATCTATAAATATAATACATGGAGAATTTTTCTTTGCTTGATCAAACAAATCTCTGACTCTTGAAGCTCCGACTCCTACAAACATTTCAACAAAATCTGAACCTGATATGCTAAAGAATGGTACTCCTGCTTCTCCAGCTATAGCCTTTGCGAGTAAAGTCTTTCCTGTACCTGGAGGTCCAACAAGCAATACTCCTTTAGGTATTCTTGCACCCATTTCTATATATCTTTTAGGTTGCTTTAAAAAGTCAACTATTTCTGCTAATTCAGCTTTCTCTTCGTCTGCACCCGCAACATCGTCAAATGTTACTTTCTTCTTATCTGGAGTAGCCATTTTAGCCCGACTTTTTCCAAAATTCATAACATTACGGTTTCCTCCACCGCCTTGAGATTGCTGCATGAACATAAACCAAAATGCCACAAGCATTAATATTAAAAGTACAGTAGGTAAATATTGCACCCACATAGGTACTGTTGCTGGCTTAACATAAACCTCTTTTACATCACCGTCTTTAGGGTGATCTCCTATAAACTGGAACAATCTTTCTGATGGAACTACGGTTTCATATTGTTGGCCATCTTTTAACGTACCCACTACTGTCATCTTATCTTCTTTTACTTCAAAACTAGTTACTTTATTTTCTAACCAATATTTTTGAAATTCATTAAAATTTATGGCTGTTGAATTTTCATTTGTTCTTACAAGCATTAATGCTGCAAGAATTACTAATACAAATACTATAACCCAGGCCGTTGCACTTGAAAATTTTTTCATTCTAGGCCCCCCTCTCTTTCTAGTTTTATATTGTAAAATTGTATCATAAGGAAAATTTCATTACAATAAATTTGGTACAATTTATTGATAAATATCTTCTTTTAGTATGCCAATATAAGGTAGGTTTCTATACTTTTCTGCATAATCAAGTCCATAACCTACCAAAAAATAATCTGGCACGACAAATCCAACGTAACTAGTATTGATCTCAACCAATCTTCTTTCAGGTTTATTTAAAAGACATGCTATTTTGAGACTAGCTGGCTTTCTACCCTTTAAATATTCTATTAGATATGCTAACGTAGTACCGGAATCTATTATATCCTCTACAATTAATACATGCTTATTTTCTATTTCAAAATCTAAGTCCTTTAAAATTCTTACTATACCTGACGTTTTACTTGAATTACCATAACTTGACACTGCCATAAAATCCATGGTACATGGTATCGTTATTTCTTTTAACAAGTCCGCCATAAATGGTACTGACCCTTTTAATATTCCAACTAACATTAAATCTTTTCCTTCATAGTCCCGACTTATCTGCTTACCTATCTCTTTTATTTTGGATTTAAGCTGCTCTTCATTAAGCAATATCTCTTTTATGTCTTGCTCCATGCAATTCATCTAAGCTTCCTCACTTTCAATTATTATTTTTAAAATTCTTTTTGTATTTTTATCAACTTTAAAAAGCTCACTTATTCTATAGTTCACTATCCATGCAATTTCATCATTAAAACATATAAGCGGAATTTCATCTCTTTCATCCCTAGGTATCTTTAAGTCTATAAATAAATCTTTTAATTTCTTGCTTCCTCTCATCCCTAGTGGTGTAAAACGATCTCCGTCTTTTCTATATCTTATCGATATATCTCCTTTAATTTTATCATAATCAAAATATTTGATAAAAGTTTCTCTTTCAGAAACAGCATCGATCGAATTGTTAGTTAACTCAAGTGTAACTTTTAAGTTAACATCCTTTAATTCATTTAATCCGTTATTTAATATGTATTTGCTGTAAGTTTCATCTGGATTATCTTTTTGTTTTTTGCATATAACTATGTTTCCATAATTATTCTTAACACAAACCTTATTAGGAAGCATAAGCATCTTTCCTGTAGAATGTCTCTGAATATCTAAAACATCATAAATATGAATTCTTTCAAAATTATACAAGTTACTAGATACATCGTAGAGCGCTAGTCTTATAATTCGTGCGATAATAGCTTCGTTTTCTAAAAATGCTTCCTTAGATATTATAACCTTTTCTTTATTGATATCACAATATTTTTTATATTTTTCTTTTGCAATATCTTCTAGATAATCATTATCAACTTTTATAACGTTTGATAATCTGTTTAAAACCTCTATTATGTTTTCATTAAAATTTTTTTTCATGTATGGTATAAGCTGAACTCTTATTTTGTTCCTTGCATATATTGGTTCCAAGTTTGTTTTATCTATCCTAGGATTAAGATTATTGTTCGAGCAGTATTTTTCTATATCTTCTCTTATGCATCTTATTAAAGGCCTCACAAATATATTATCTCTAACAGGCCTTATTCCAATTAGACCTTCCATACCAGTACCTCTCATTATTCTCATAAGAACAGTTTCAGCCTGATCATTAGCATTATGAGCTATGGCTATTTTTTGAGCTTTAAACTCTTTTTTTAAATCATAAAAAAACTCATATCGCGCTTCTCTACCAGCAGTTTCTGAGGACATCTTTCTTGTCTCAGCCATTTGGTTTATATCTACTCTTTTGCTTCTAAATTCTATATTTAAATTCTCACAAAATCTTTTAACATATAGCTCATCCTCATTTGCCTCTTCCCCTCTTAAACAGTGATTGACATGCGCTGCATACAATGTTATTTGCAATTCATCTTTTAAAGCATATAGTATATGTAAAAGACATATTGAATCGGGTCCCCCCGATACTGCTACTATTACTTTATCCCCTTTACTGAACATGTTATTTGTTCTTATAGTCTTTAGCACAGATTCTATCAAAGTTAACACTTCCTAAAATTAGTTTTATTTTCAAAATTGCATATTAATTATATCATAAATAGATATTAATGTAGAGTTTCAAACCTAGAATAATCTACTTACTATTATGATTGCATTAAAAACAAAAATTAAATACGCATTTTTATATGCGTATTTAATTTTATATTATTTCTTTTCAAATTAATATAAATTATATACTTTCTGAACAATAACTGTCATATCATCCTTTACTTTTCCTCCACTCAATTCTTTAGCTTTATCTATAATATTTTGACACAATTCTTTTGGATTAGTATTTGTTGAGCTTTTTAAGAATTCTATAATCCATTCAATTTTACCTGCTGCTTCATTCTCATAATCTAATATTCCATCGCTTATCATAACTATGATATCACCACTCTTAAGTTTCTTTTTAGTTATATCTATATCCGGTTTATCTAAGACCCCTATAGGCAAAGTTTTCGAGTTTATTACTTCAATCTCATCTCCTCTTTTTATAAAGCTTGCAACTGCCCCTATTTTCATAAAATCTATTTCTCCTTCATATAAATCCATACTGCTTAGATCTAATGTCGAAAACTTTTCAGCTTCAGAAAACTTAATAGTCATAATAGAATTTATTGTATTTATTGCAGTAAGTTTATTAAAGCCTGCCTTTGCAAATCTTTCTATTAATTCTACTGCTGCACTACTTTCTTTACTAGCTTGAGGTCCTGATCCCATTCCATCACTTATTACAGTCATATATGTTCCATCTGGAAGCTTTTCTAGACTATAAGTATCTCCATTACAAGTCTCACCGTTTTTACATTCTGTAGCAACATATGCTGCCACATGATATCTTGGGGTTTCCTCAAAAGTAACATTACATCCGTTCATTAGCTTGTTTATGTTACATCCTTCATCACTCACGCACATACACTTTCCAGTAACGCTATTCAACAGTGGCAAAACTTTCTTTATGCATAGTTGTTCACCTCCACAAGCCTCCATAGATAACTTAACAACAAGTCTATTATTTTTATCATTAAAACAAAATATATCTCTATAATATATATTATTTTTATTTAACACTTTTCTTACATTATTTTCAATTTCCGTATTAAAATTTATGCTGTCATTAAATTCTTTTACAATTTCACTTACAGAGTCGGCCATATTTTCTATTTGATCTGCTAAAAATCCTCTACATTCACTTAGCCTATTTCTCCACATTTCATTAATAATATAATTATTGACAATCTCTTCAGTGTTTTTTGTAAGAACTGATCTTTTAGCACATTTTCTTTCTAATTCAGTTGGCATCTCCTTCTTTTTCTCTTGATAATTTTGAATAAGTTCACCAAACGCATTATAGGTATAAAACGTTTCTCTCTTCCAACACATAGATTTCATAGTGCATGTTGAGCAAACTCTATCAGCTAAATTTTCTATCAACGCACTACTTTTAGTTTTCATTTCAAGTTTTTCGTTATCTGCTAACTTTTCTAATACTCTTGACATATTAGAAAGCACCTCTGAAAAACTATTGACTTTCTCTATTAAAATGCCTTTGATTTTTTCAAAAGAATTTCCTTTAAGATGCTCCTCCTTCTTTTGCCAGTCTAATTCCAATTCTAAATTTTTGTAAATTTTCTGTGGTATTGCAAAAAAAATCACACAACTTGCTATTGATTCTACAATCTTGAATTGTACTCCTATATCAGAATACATTTTTAATACAGAAAAAGACACTATATAAGCCACTCCACTCATCCATTTTCCAGTTTCTCGAAATACTCCAGATATTAAGCCACATAAACCATATACACCTATAGATACTATCATGTCATTGGATGTGACTCCTATTATAGTTCCAATTGCTACACCAACTGCCGCTCCTGCAGAACTTCCCTTTACATACCCTAGGATTAATACAAAAGTTAATGCTATAACATTTCTTATAGATATACCATGTATGCTTGTCCCCCAAGTTCCCGCTACAGCAAGAGATGCAGTTACTGCCATACTTATTATCTCTTCATTGGTATATAAATGCCTAGTTTTTATTTCTCTGAAGCATATTATTGAATAATTAATAATAAAATATAATGGAAAGATACATGTAATTTCAAAAAATGAGGTTAAAAAAGCTACTGATAAACTTAATTTAACTAATAATAGTTTATAAAGAGAAAATTCCAAAAAAATAACCAAGAATATTAGTAATAATCTTCTTCTTTCCTCTATATTTTTTAATATATAGTTTAAAGCCAAAAGAGTTGCTGTTACTATGAAATATACCGGTAAATCTTTAACATTATTATATAAAGATACATAACCTAAAAAAGTCCCTATGCCAGATACTAATGATATCTTGCTATCTTCACAAACTATAATTGCTATTAAGTAGGCTATTCCAAATGGTGCCATAAGGTTTACCATAAGCACCCTACTTATTAAAAACGCAACTGTAAAATAGCTAATAATTCTAAATAAATTTGATAGATTTTCAAGCTTTTGTTTTTTTACATCACTTTTTATTTTTTTAATTCTTTGATATGGAAAAACCTCCACTCCATATTGCATCATATAACACCCACCTTATTTAATTACTTTCTATATTATAGCAAAGCCATTTGGAAATAAATGTCATAAACTAAGGTGAGGTTATATTTTTTTTAGGACATATATTTCTAAGTTTTTTTTTTCATATTTCATTTAGACAATTAAACTAAAAAAAACTATTTTCTATGAAATCAAATGTCATATATTTGAGCGATCTTTTAAAATTCAACATGTTTGTATCTAAATCCCATGATAAATATAAATATTTCAATTTTGTAACACATATCAAAAAATAGAAGAAACCTGTGATTTACTCACAGGTTTCTTTGGTAGCGGAAATAGGACTTGAACCTACGACACTTCGGGTATGAACCGAATGCTCTAGCCAGCTGAGCTATTCCGCCATATTATTTTTTTGGTTGCGGAGGTAGGACTTGAACCTACGACCTTCGGGTTATGAGCCCGACGAGCTACCAGCTGCTCCACCCCGCGACATTTTATTGGTGCTGAAGACC
>NZ_JAEEGC010000174.1 GCF_019207025.1 Clostridium thailandense
TAAAAAAGCTAAGAATCTTTGATAACTCGCTCTGCTCAAACAATCAAATCTTCTAAGCTTTTTCAAAAGTATGAGCTAAGACTTGTATCAAAAGTATTTAAATGTGTCTTCCAGAATGTAAATATATCCCTACGTATAAGTTAAGTGTCTGGTGTGGTTATCTATAGTTCATCAGTCTCCTTTTGATTAATTTGAAGTTTGCATAATGCAAGTTTATTTTTTTATACTAAATATAAGATTACTCTACCTTTAAAATTATATCTGTAATTCCAATCACATGCTCGCTTAGAGCTTCTAAATCCTCAGAATTAAGAGAGGATATTTTTTTTGCCAAACTAGCTTTTATTGCATTTTCCTGTGTTTTTATAAATTCATGGGCTTTATCTGTTAACTCAATTCTTAGTACCCTTCTATCATTTGGATCATTGGATCTATTAAGCATACCTTCGCTAATTAACTTATCAATTATAGGTGTCATATTAGATTTTGATATTCCAAGCTTTTTAGCAGTATCAGAAATAGATGAAATACCACATCGTGCAAGATAAATTATAACCTTGACATGTGAAGGGGGAATGGGAAGATTTTTTATTACATCATTTGGATGAAAAATTTTATTATGTAAATATAACATCAGATTATATAAGTCTCCAGAAAGTTTATTAAGCTGGTCAGTGTTCATATTGTGTCCTCCTTAGGTAAATTCTATAGATTTACTTATATTATAATGCATTCACAATTGTTATACAATATGGAAAGTTATAAAAACAGAAAAGTTATTGACATATAAATATTATTTAAATATAATAGTTATGAAAACATAATTAAATGTGACTGGAAACAAAAAAATACAAAAAATCATAACGAATAAAGAAAAGATAAGAAGTTAAAACTAAATAAAATTAGAAAAATGAAATGGAGAGATGAATTGAATGATAAAAATAATAAGGCATTTAAAACCGTTTATAGCCTCGATATTCGTGGTTATATGTCTTCTATTCGTACAAGCCATGTGTGACCTAGCATTGCCAGATTACATGTCACATATTGTTAATGTAGGAATTCAACAGGGGGGAGTAGAGAACGCAGTACCCAAAGTAATTCGTAAAAGCGAATTTGATAAAATCAAGCTCTTTATGAATGAAGATGATAGGAAAAAGGTAGAAGATAGCTATATACTTTTAGATAAGAAAAGCCTTTCTAAAAGTGAATTTGAAAATTACTTAAAAGATTATCCTGAGCTTGATAAAGAGCAGCTTTACAAGCTTAATACAAAAGATAACAATTTGATTAGTGAGCTTAATGCTATATTTGGTAAACCACTGTTAATTACTCAAGCAATCGAAAAGGGCGGAATATCAGCTTTAAGTAGTGGAATGCAAGGAAGCAAAGTACCAACAAAACTTCCGAAAAATACAGACCCTTTTGTAATAATTTCAAAAATGCCTCAAGAGCAAATTAATGCAATGAAAGAGCAATCAAATGAGAAACTTAAAAATATGCCAGAAAGCATGATTACACAGTCGGCGGTTACTTTTATCCATAGTGAGTATAAAGCTATAGGTATAAATACAGATAAGCTTCAATCAAATTATATTCTTATGGCAGGTGGTAAAATGCTGCTTCTAGCCTTGGTTAGCATGGTGGCTACAGTTGTAGTTGGTCTACTTGCAGCAAGGGTAGCTGCGGGATTAGGTAGGAATCTTAGAAAAAAAGTATTTAGAAAAGTTACAAGTTTTTCTAATTCAGAATTCGATAAGTTTTCTACAGCATCTTTAATCACAAGGAGCACAAATGATATTCAACAGATACAGACGCTTATGGTAATGCTGCTTAGAATAGTATTTTATGCGCCGATTTTAGCAATAGGAGGGGTTATAAAGGTACTTAATACAGACGTATCAATGGGATGGATTATAGCAGTTGCAGTTATGGCTGTGTTAACCTTAGTTATCGTTTTGTTTAGTATAGCTATTCCAAAGTTTAAGAAAGTCCAGAAGTTGGTAGATAAGATAAATCTAATAACACGTGAATCGTTAATAGGTATGTTAGTTATACGTGCTTTTAATAATCAAAAATATGAAGAAAATAAATTTGAAAAAGCAAATCAGGATTTGACAAATAATAATTTATTTATAAGCCGTCTAATGACATTTATGATGCCAATGATGATGTTTATAATGAATGGAGTTTCCTTACTTATAATTTGGGTGGGTGCACACCAAATTGATGCTGGAAATATGCAGGTTGGTAATATGATGGCATTTATGCAATACGCAATGCAAATAATCATGGCATTTTTAATGATTTCTATGGTATCAATTATGCTCCCTAGAGCTTCAGTATCAGCACAGCGTATAGGAGAAGTATTAGATACTGATGTTATTATTAATGATCCAAAGGAATTAAAAAAGTTTCCTTCAGACAAGAAAGGATATATAGAGTTTAAGAATGTCAGCTTTAGATATCCTGGTGCAGAAGAAGATGTACTTTCAAATATAAGCTTTACCGCAAAACCAGGGGAAACTACCGCTTTTATTGGAAGTACAGGCAGCGGCAAATCAACACTGATAAACCTAATTCCACGTTTTTATGATGTTACAGAAGGAGATATATTAATAGATGGTATTGATATAAGAAACGTATCTCAGAAAGAATTAAGAGAAAAAATTGGTTATGTGCCTCAGAAAGGAATTTTATTTTCAGGTACTATAGAAAGCAATATTAAATATGGTAAGAGAGAGGCTAGTGGAGATGAAATAGCGAAAGCAGCAGAGATAGCTCAGGCTATGGAATTTATAAGTTCCAAACCTGAAAGTTTTAAGACAGAGATATCTCAAGGTGGCACTAACGTTTCAGGAGGTCAAAAACAAAGACTTTCTATTGCTCGTGCTCTGGCTAAGAAACCTGAAATATTTATTTTTGATGATAGTTTTTCAGCTCTTGACTTTAAGACAGATGCGGCATTACGTAAGGCGTTAAAGAGTGAAATTTCAGAAAGTACTATACTAATTGTTGCACAAAGAATAAGTACAATAATTAATGCAGATAAGATTATTGTACTTGACGAAGGTAGCATAGTAGGAACTGGTACTCATAAAGAACTTATGGAGAACTGTGAAGTATATAAGCAAATTGCTTTATCACAACTTTCAAAGGAGGAACTTTCATCATGAGCGATAAAAAAATAAATAATAAGAGACCAGGTGGTTTTGGTGGTGGTCCTATGGGTGGTATGGGAACGGTTGAGAAGGCAAAAAACTTTAAGAGCACTATGGGTAAGTTACTTCAGTATCTAAAGCCATACAGAATATCATTAATTATCGTAATTATTTTTGCAATAGGTAGTGCAGCATTTTCAATAGTAGGCCCTAAGATTTTAGGTAAAGCTACAACAAAACTTTTTGAAGGCTTAGTAAGTAAGGTAATGGGCGTACCAGGTGCAGCTATAGATTTTGCTTATATAGGAAATATCGCAATTTGGCTTCTTGGATTATATGTAATCAGTGCTGTATTTTCTATAATACAAGGATATATAATTTCAGGAGTAGCACAAAAGGTATCTTATAATTTAAGAAAAGAAATTTTAGAAAAAATAAATCTTATGCCGCTTAAATATTTTGATAGAAAAACTCATGGAGAAGTACTTTCAAGGATTACTAATGATGTCGATACTGTGAGTCAATCCTTAAATCAAAGTATGTCACAGATAATAACATCAGTTGTCACAATAATAGGTGTATTGATTATGATGTTATCAATAAGTTGGCAAATGACACTAGTGGCATTACTGATACTGCCAGTATCAATGATATTAATATTAGCAGTTGTAAAAAAATCACAAAAATATTTTAAATCTCAACAAGAATATCTAGGCCACGTTAACGGTCATGTAGAAGAAATTTATAGTGGCCACAATATAATGAAAGCATTTAACAGAGAAGAAGAAGCTGTTGAAGAGTTCGAAGAACTTAATAATACATTATATAGTTCTGCATGGAAATCGCAATTTTTATCTGGAATGATGATGCCTATAATGAGTTTTATAGGTAACATAGGTTATGTAGGTGTATCTATTTTAGGTGGATGGCTTGCTATAAAGAAAACTATTGAAGTTGGAGATATTTTATCCTTTGTTCAATATGTTAGAAGTTTTACTCAGCCAATAGCTCAAGTAGCTCAAATATCTAATGTTTTACAATCTACTGCCGCAGCGGCTGAAAGAGTCTTTGAATTCTTAGAAGAAGAGGAAGAAGTTGAAGAAGTAGAAAATCCAGTAAAACTAGAAAAAGTTAGAGGAGAAGTTACTTTTAAAGATGTTCATTTTGGATATAATTCGGATAAGATAATAATAAATGATTTCTCCACTCATATTAAACCAGGGCAAAAGGTGGCTATTGTAGGGCCGACTGGAGCTGGTAAAACTACTATAGTTAAGCTTCTAATGCGCTTTTATGATTTAAACAGTGGGTCTATATTAATTGATGGTCATGATATAAAAGATTTTACAAGAGAAGATCTACGCAGTATGTTTGGTATGGTACTTCAGGATACGTGGCTATTCAATGGTCCAATAATGGAAAACATCCGTTATGGCAGACTTGATGCCACTGATAAAGAAGTAATTGAAGCAGCTAAATCAGCTCATGTTCACCACTTTGTAAAGACTTTACCAAGTGGATATAGTATGGAATTAAATGAAGAAGCAAGCAACGTATCTCAAGGGCAAAAACAGCTATTAACTATTGCCCGTGCACTTTTAGCAGACCCTAAGATATTAATACTTGATGAGGCAACAAGTTCAATTGATACTCGTACAGAAATCCTTATTCAAAAGGCTATGGAAAACTTAATGAAAGGAAGAACAAGTTTTATTATTGCACATAGATTATCAACAATACGTGATGCAGACTTAATTCTTGTAATGAAGGATGGAGATATAGTAGAGCAAGGTAATCATGAAGAGCTATTAAAAGCTAATGGATTCTATGCTTCACTATACAATAGCCAGTTTGAAAATGCAGATGCTTCATAATTATAGATAACCACGGCCGAAAGTAGACTTACACTCCGGTATATGTTTCCAAGCTTCAGCACGATAAAAACTTTTTATATATGCTTTCAGCTTTGGAAACATATACCTGAGCATAGGTCTGCTTTCTAGTGTGTTTATCTATATAGAGTTATAAAACTAAAGACATACAATTCTCTAATGCTAATTAGACAACCTCTCTCTAAAATTATATAAGATGAATAGGAATAATGTTAGTTTTTATGACATTGTTCATTAATTGTACGGAAGTATTTGTAAGGCGCATACTTACATAAAATGCAATATTATTATAAAATTTTTATTGAGACCACAATATAGGATTCTAAGGTTCAATAGTAATTAGGTAATCAGTTATGGCGTGTTTTTTAAATGTCAGAAGAAGATTTTTTTGCAGCTGAAAGATGTATGAATTTTATAGGTAGTCTTAAATTTTGTTTGAGGGTGATTAAAATTAAAAATATTTTTCTTACAGGTCAGATACGTATAGGAAAGAGTACTTTATTGAATCATACTTTAGAAAAAATAAATGGTAAAATAGATGGCTTTAGGACACTTCGATATTATGAGGAAAATGAGTTAAAGGGATTCTATATGAAAGGTTTATGTGAGCAAAATCAATCTAAAGAGTTAGCTTTTATTGGTCATTGCTTGGGGGAAAATCAATTGAGAGCTGTTTCTAAAACCTTTGATACTTATGGAGTGGAGATTTTGAACAATTGTCTGAATAAAAAAGTGGATTTAATAGTTATGGATGAATTGGGATTTTTAGAAAGGAATGCAAAGCTTTTTCAGAATAAAGTGTGGGAAGCTTTAGATTCCCACATTCCTGTGTTTGGAGTATTAAAGCAGAAAGATGCATCGTTTTTGCAATCAATTCGCAATAGAAAAGATGTGGAGCTTGTTTTAGTTACTTTGGAAAACAGAAATGTTATGTTTGAAACAATTATGAATAAGGTGAGAAAGGCAATGATGATTAAGAAGGTTTGACTTCAAAAGCACAGAGCATTCAGTTGAAGAAATTTACTATATATCAGTTGGGGACATCACAATTGAATACATTAATATTACTAGAGAAAGCTAAAATAATGAGTCTTTATTCTTTTATGGATAAAGGCTCTTTTATATTATTCATATATTATATTTAGTGTAATAAAATGCTATAATGTTATTAAAAGAATATTGCAAGATTTTGTTGCAGAAAAGGAGGCATTGTTGTGGCAGATAGAATAGAGAAGGATTTAATTGGTGAAAAGTTGATTGAAGACCCAAGCTATATTGGAATAAATACAGCAAGAGCTCTAGAAAATTTTAATTTGAAGAGTAAAACTGTAAACCTTAATTTGATTAAAGACATTGCACTTATTAAAAAAGCAGCGGCTATGGTAAACAAGAATCTAAAGAAGCTTCCAGTAGAGAAAGCCGATGCAATAATACAAGCAAGTGATGAAGTAGTAGATGGAAAATTTGATTGCGAATTTAGAGTAAGTGCGTTTCAAGGCGGTGCAGGTACCTCCACGAACATGAATGTTAATGAAGTGATAGCAAATAGAGCTATAGAAATTCTTGGTGGAGAAAAGGGTGATTACAGCATAATTCATCCTCTAAATGATGTTAATATGTCCCAATCCACTAATGATGTATATCCTACAGGACTTAGAATTGCGGCAATTCGTCTTATAAGGAAACTCAGTAACTCTTTGGCAGATCTTCAAGAGGCGCTTCAAATAAAGGAAAATGAGTTTTCAGATATAATAAAGCTAGGCAGAACTCAACTTATGGATGCTCTACCTATGATGATTGGGCAAGGTTTTGGTGCCTATGCAAAGGCGGTTGAAAGAGATCGATGGAGAATATATAAGGTAGAGGAAAGACTTAGACAGGTAAACTTAGGAGGAACTGCCATAGGAACCGGTTTAAATGCCACAAATAAATTTATATATATGATAACTGACGTTATTCAAGATTTAACGAAGCTTGGAATTGCAAGATCAGATTTTCCGATGGATATAACCCAAAATTGTGATGTTTTTGTAGAAGTTTCTGGACTTTTGAAATCTTGTAGTGTTAATCTTTTAAAAATTTCAAATGATCTTAGACTATTGGGTTCAGGTCCAAAGGGAGGTATAGGAGAACTAAAATTACCAGAAGTACAGGCAGGGTCAACAATTATGCCAGGAAAGGTAAATCCCGTTATTGCAGAGATGGCTGGACAGGTGAGCATGAGAGTAATTGCAAATGATAGTGCTATTACATTGGCAAGTTCAATGGGACAGCTTGAGCTAAATGCGTTCACTCCGTTAATTGCTGAGAGCCTTTTGGAGTCTCTTGAACTTTTAAATAATGCAGTCATCATATTTAGAGAAAGATGTATAGAGGGAATTAAAGCAAACGAAGAAAAGTGCAAGGAAAATCTTGAAAAATCTACTGCCATGGTAACAGCGCTTGTTCACCATATAGGCTATGACAAATCAAGCGAAATAGCGAAACAAGCTTTAAGGGAAGGAAAAACTATAAGAGAAATACTTTATGAAGAGAACATACTTCCAAAGGAAAAAATAGATGAAATATTAAATCCTTTTGAAGTAACAAGACCTGGAATTCCAGGTAAATAGGTAGGAGGCATGACAATTAATAATTGTCATGGGCAGATAAGAAATACAGGAGGGATAAGAATGAGCTTAAATGAAACACCACGTTCAGAGAGAGTACATATTGCACTTTTTGGTATGAGAAATGCAGGAAAGTCCAGCATAATAAATTCAATAACTGATCAGGAAATAGCTATTGTATCAGATGTTAAGGGTACGACAACAGATCCAGTTTACAAGGCTATGGAGATATTACCTATTGGACCTTGTGTAATTATAGATACTGCAGGTCTTGATGATATAGGAGAATTAGGAGAACTTAGAAAGAAAAAAACTTTGGAAGTTTTAGATAAAACTAATATCGCACTAGTAGTAATCGATTTATCTGTTGGAGTTATGGAATACGATAAATTTATAATAGAGCAGATTAGGGAAAAGAAAGTTCCTGTTATTGCAGTATTAAATAAAATAGACAAAATTGATGTAAAAGAAGAGCAAATAAATGCCTTAAAGAAGGAATTAAATATACCTATGGTACTTGTATCAGCATCTACTAAAAAAGGAATAAAGGAATTAAAAAATAAGATTATAAGTATTCTTCCAGAAGAAGAAGATAAGTTTAAAATTGTAGGTGACTTAATAAAACCAGGAGATTTTGTTGTACTTGTTGTACCAATAGATAAGGCAGCACCAAAGGGAAGACTAATATTGCCGCAGCAGCAAACCATAAGAGATATATTAGAAAGTGATGCTATGGCAATAGTAACTAAAGAGTACGAGCTTAAAGAAACTTTGGAAAATTTGGGAAAGAGGCCAAAGATAGTAATTACAGACTCTCAAGTATTTTTGAAGGTAGCAGCAGACACCCCTAAAGATATTTTGATGACATCTTTTTCTATACTATTTGCCAGATATAAAGGTGACTTAGTAGAGCTTATAAAAGGAGTTAAGGAAATAAAAAAATTAAAGGATGGAGATAAAATTCTTATAGCAGAAGGCTGTACTCATCACAGACAGGCTGATGATATAGGAAGAGTAAAAATCCCTAGATGGATAAGACAAATTACAGGTAAGAAAGTTGACTTTGAATATTCAGCAGGAGTAAGCTTTACTCAAGATGTCAAAAAATACTCACTAATAGTTCATTGTGGTGGATGTATGTTAAATAGAGCTGCAATGGTCAGCAGAATTGAAGGGGCTAAAGAATTTAATGTACCAATTGTAAACTACGGAATATTGATTGCATATGTTCATGGTATTTTAGATAGAGCCTTAGATCCATTTCCACTTGCTAAAATGACGTGGGAAGAAGAGGAAGAATAAAAACTCAAATATAGACACCCACGGCCGACACTTAACTTATACCACGAGAATTATTGGTGATATTCGGAAGATATAAATATATTTTTAGAGGACAATTGACAGAAGACATAGGACAGAGAAGGTGAGTTTTGGGAACATCCATAGATTTGT
>NZ_JAEEGC010000175.1 GCF_019207025.1 Clostridium thailandense
TCTCAAGGGCAAATCATTTATAAATATTTAGTAGTAAAACTATTGTTATTCAAATGTGGGAGGAATGATATTGCTTAAACTTAAAAGTATTAGAAGTATTACTTTAGTATTTATACTACCTGTTATTATCATTGGGATGATAATATTGTCCTTTTTAAGCTACCAAAGTGCAAAAACTTTAATCAATAAAGAAATACAAGACAAAATGGCATATTTATTGCAGCAGACTAATCAAGGAATTGAAAAAGAGCTACTAAAACATGCAGCAATACCTGCCACGCTAGCTAGAACTGTAGAAGCTGCTGGCAAATCAATGACAAAAGAAGACTATAAGGCATTGGTACAAAAATCAATTACTACTAATGAAGAAACTTTTGGGGCAGGAATATGGTTTGAGCCTTATAAATATAAAAAAGATGTAAAACTATATGCGCCTTATGCGTATAAAGAAAAGGATAAGGTTGTCTATACAGATGATTATAGTAAAGAGGAATTTAATTACATAAATCAAGAGTGGTACAAAAGTGGTATTAATACAGATAAAGTTATTGTATGGTCAGCACCTTATGTAGATGATTTAACAAAAATTACAATGGTGACTGCTACAGCTCCCTTTTATGATGGAGAAAAAAAGTTTGCTGGTGTAACTACAGCAGATATAAATTTAAGTAGTCTGCAAAAAATGGTCAATGATATTAAAGTAGGGAAGACAGGTAGAGCTTTTCTTTTAACCAAAGAAGGAATATATTTAGCTGATGCAGATGTAAGCAAAGTTATGAAGGTGAAAGTTACTGAAGATAAAAATAGAAGCTTATCTTTAATTGGAAAAGAAATGTTGTTTGGAAAAAGTGGACAATCAACTTATGATGGAGAAGATGGTAAAAACAGAATATATTACTCTACTGTGCCAGAAACAGGATGGGTTATGGCTTTAACAATATCAGAAAAAGAGATGATGTCTCCTATAGCAGTACTTTTAAGCAAATTAATTGTTGTTATATCAATTACCATAATTATTGTTGTACTGATTGTTATTGGGTATGCAAGATATATAACAAATAAAATTAAACCAGTGAATAAGTTAGCGCACGATATTGCAGAAGGTGATTTAACAAAGGTTTTAGAAATTAATAGGGAAGATGAACTTGGTCAAATGGGAAAGAGTATGAATCATATGGTGCAAAATTTGAAGAGTCTAGTAGGGGAAGTAAAGTATATCTTAAAAAATGTAGTGGAAACCTCGAAAGAACTAACATCTAGTTCAGAGCAAACCCAGTCAGCTTCAGAACAGATTGCATTAGAAATGCAGAAGATGGTTGATGGTAACGAATCTCAGGTAGATAGTGCTGCAAAGGCTTCTAGAGTAGTATTGCAAATATCCAGCAGTATGGAGCAAATTAAAAATAGTGTACAAAAGGTTAGCGAAGCTTCTGTGAAGGCATATAAACGAGCAGAAGATGGAGGCCATGTGGTAAAAGGAGCAATTGATCAAATTAATAAAATAGATGAAAGGGTAAATATTTCTTCTAACATCATAAATGTATTAGGTCAAAAATCTAATGAAATAGGAAATATTATATCCATTATTACTAATATTGCAGAACAAACCAATCTGCTGGCCTTAAATGCGGCCATTGAAGCGGCAAGAGCAGGAGAACAGGGTAAAGGCTTTGCAGTAGTATCAGAAGAAGTTCGAAAACTAGCGGAGCAATCTGGAAGTGCTGCAGGTCAAATAGGTGGACTAATTTATGAAATACAAAATGAAATGGAGAGTGCAATAAGATCTATGAGCAATGGAAAGGATGCAGTAAAAGAAGGAGTTGTAATGGTAAAAAACTCTGGGCATTGTTTCCACAATATTTTAGATGATTTGGATAATGTGTCAAAACAAATGCAGGGAATCTCAAAAGCAGCTGAGGAAATTTATGATGGAATACAAATGATGGTTAAAAGCATAGAAACAATAGTAGAAATAACTCAAGAATCATCAGGTAGCACACAAAATATAACGGCAGCTGCAGAAGAACAAAGCGCATTGATGAAAGAATTGGCCAATTGTGCACAAGTATTATCTGAGATGGCTGAAAGGTTGAGAAGTACAGTAGGTGTATTTAAATTATAGTAAGGAGAAATTATATGAATATATTTAGCATTAAATCTAAAGTTTGTTTTGACAAGGGCTCAATAGAGTATTTGAATACTATAAGGGATAAAAGAGTATGCATAATTACAGATCCATTTATGCTTAAATCAGGTGCTGCAGATAGGATAATTAATATATTTAGAGCTAATGAGGTGGAATATGAAATTTTTTCAGATATAAAACCTGATCCACCAATTGAGACTGTTGCTGCAGGAGTAAATAAAATGAGAACTTTTAAACCAGATGTAATAATTGCATTAGGTGGCGGTTCCTCAATTGATGCTACAAAAAGTATTATATTATTTACTGTTAAGATATTAAATGCTAATGGAGATAAATACAATAAGCCATTATTTATAGCTATTCCAACTACCAGCGGTACTGGATCTGAAGTTACTTCCTTTTCAGTAATTACCATGGGAACTACAAAATTTCCTTTAGTTAATGAGGAGATGGTTCCAGATATAGCTATAATAGATGCAGATTTTGTTAAAACAGTACCTCCACAAATAACAGCTGATACTGCGATGGATGTTTTAACTCATGCCATTGAGGCTTATGTTTCTAAGAATAGCTCTGATTATACAGATGCTCTTGCTGAGAAAACTGTAAAATTAGTATTTCAGTATTTATTGAGGGCTTATAAAGATGGAAATGATATGGTTGCAAGAGAAAAGCTGCATAATGCATCATGTATGGCTGGTATGGCATTTACAAATGCAAATTTAGGAATTAATCATAGCATAGCTCATACTGTAGGCGGAAATTTCCATATTCCACATGGTAGATCAAATGCAATTATTCTACCTTATGTAATTAAATATAACGCAAATCTTCAAGGACAAAAAGAAACAGAAGCAGCAAGAAAATATGTTGATTTATCCAGAATGTTAGGCTTACCATGCTCTTCAATAGAAGAAGGAGTTAGCAGTCTTATTTGTGCAATAAAAGTACTTATAAGAGAAACCAATATTCCAAGAAATTTAAAAGAAGCAAATGTAGATGGAAATGAGTTATTTAATAACTTGGAAAGCGTGGTAGATGCGGCATTAAAAGATAATTGTACAAGAACTAATCCAAGAATACCTAGTAAAGAAGATATAGGAAGTTTAATTAAAGAGATTTATGGTTATTAACAAAAAACCATATTAGAGAAATCTAGTATGGTTTTTGTGATTTGTAAAAGTCACTCAGACATATTTAGCTTAATGGGTGAAGAATATGTTGACTTTGGTAATATAATGTACCATTTTTAATTTATCAAATGGATAGGAATTTGAATAGCTTGACAAAAGAACGTACGTTTGATACTTTGGTTTTGTGGAAAATTTATGAATTGTAAGTAAATATATAAATTATGATATAATTACAATTAGTTAAATTAAGAAAACGAAAAATGGGAAATTTAGTATTATATTATTTGGAGGAGAAACATGAAAAAAATTGCAGGAATTTTAGTTTTAGTATTAGTACTAGGGTTAACTGGATGTAAGAGCAGTGCTACAACAAGTGAAAATACTGATAAATCAAATGTCAAAGTTGAGGACAAAACAAAAGATAAGGAAAAAGAAGATGTGAATGCTGATGTAGATGTAGAAAGTAAAATTGATCAATTAAATAGTTTAATTGACTCGAAGAAATATGATGAAGCAAATTCTTTAGCACAAGAATTAAGTAACAAGAAGATGAATGAATCTCAAAAGGCTGAAGTAAATAAATTAAAGACAAAAATTGATTCAGAATCAGCTAAAGCAAAAGTGGATACAAACAATGCAAAACAGGAAACTAAAGTACAGCAAAGTAAGAAACAAGAATATAAAACTAAATTGGATAATATTGAAATATCCTTAAAGGCTTTAGAGCAAAAAGAAGCTTCAGGAACAACCTATGATATGAGATCGGCTGCTAATGAAAGATATAAAAAATGGGATGCTGCTTTAAACGAAATTTATGGTGTATTAAAAGGTCAGCTATCAGCTACTGATATGAAAAAATTGCAGAGTGAAGAGATTAAGTGGATATCAGATAGGGATGCAAAAGCTAAAAAGGAAGCTTCAGAAATGAAAGGTGGAACAATGGAGCCAGTATTGTATATACGATCATTAGCAGATACAACAAAGGCTAGATGCTATGAATTGATAGAGAAATATATGCAGTAACCAAGTTGCTCTCTATAGGATAGAAGACATTTGGAAAACAATTCAACTTAGAAAAAGAATTAGTAAAATAGAGTTGTTGCACTTATTAGGGCATGTTTATTAAAGTGAAACAGCTCTACTAGTTTTATTTTGCCAATAATCCTTTTCGTATCGGCAATTCTATAATAAAAGTTGTACCATTACCATCTGCGCATTGCACATAAATCTTTCCACCATGCAGTTCTATAATTTTTTTGTAATTGCAAGTCCAAGGCCATTTCCATGTGTAGCATGAGAAGCGTCTCCCTGATAAAACTTATCAAAAATGCGATTCTGGGTTTCTTCATCCATTCCAGGGCCGTTATCACTTATGTTAAAGCGAATATAGTCCTTGTGCTGATGCAAACTCATATGCATTATAACATGTGCATTGGTAAATTTAATAGCGTTATCAATTAGATTAATCCACACTTGACTAATCAAATCCTCATCACTGGTAAAGTTAATTTCCTCACACTCAAAATCAAAGAAAGGATCTTTTTGACTCCATTTTTGTGCCATGATTGCAATACATCTTCGGATCTGCTCTGTCAAATTGTACTTTTTTAAGTTTGACACGATGGCTTGATTTTCAATTTTGCAGAGATTTAGGACATTTGTAGACAACTCTACCAAGCGGTCAGATTCGGTAATAATGATGTCGAGATATTCATTACGTTCTTCCTCTGTTAAATCATTATATTTCAACATTTTGGCGAAACCACGCATTGATACAATAGGTGATTTGAATTCGTGGGAAAAGTTGTTTACGAAATCAGAACGCAGAATTTCGATGCTGTTAAGCTCTTTCGCCATATGATTAAAGCTTTTGCTAAGCTGATGCAGCTCTGGGATGCCTCTTAAATTAATCCGTGTACTGAAATCCCCTGCTGCCAGAGCATCTATTGCAATCATAATCCTACGAATTACCTTTAAAGGAATCCTACCAAAAATAACTGATAATATTGTCCCAAGCAGTACACTAATTACAGCAAATGTAGCAGACATATGAAGAGGATTGGCTGAAAGCTTGAATTGAATTATTCCTTTACTCCTTAATAATAGAAGGAGAAATATAATAAATGATGTAGATACTATAATAAGAAATACAAGTCCTGTAAAAATCATTGTTAACCGCCAGTAAGAAGTTTTTTTATTCAACATTCTTCACCGCCTTATAGCCAACACCTCGTATGGCAACAATATCGAACTCAGGATAGCCGCCAAATCTTTTTCGTAGTCTAGTAATATGTACGTTAACAGTGGTATCCACAGACTCCGAATCCATTCCCCATAGCTCATCCATCAATTGAATACGGGTGAAGATATAGTCAGGAGTAGAGAGAAGCCTATAAAGCAGCTGGAACTCCTTTTTCGGAAGGGTCTGCTTATCATCTCCCCGTGTGACAGTGAAGGCATCACTATCTAGTGTAACTTCGCCAATCTTAAGTATATGCTCACTTGCCTCCTTTGAACGCCTAAGCAAGGCTTTAATATGCCAAAGCAGCTCTTCTTCATCTGCTGGCTTTGTCATGTAATCATCCGTTCCAGCTTGAAATCCTCTGATTTTATCTGCAGTAAGCTGTTTAGCCGTCAGCATTAGAATAGGAAGCATATTTCCACTTTTTCGCATAGTTTCAGTGAATTCGTATCCATTAATTTCCAGCATCATCACATCCAGCACGGTTAGGTCAATATGGACTTGATCCAAGACCTCCAGTGCAATAGTTCCATTATGAGCTAAATGTACTTCATATCCAGCATGGCTGAGAATAGCCTTCATCAACCGAGACTGGCTTTTATCATCTTCTACAACCAAAATTTTAAACATTATGATACCTCCCTGTCCTTTGAAATAATTATAACATGAAAAGAAAAACTTAAAATTAACTTAGAGTGAAATTGTTCTCAATGTTGCTTGTTCACAAATTGTTTATATTTCTAACCTCTGAGTTAATTTTTAGTTTTTCATGCTGCCATATAATGTCGATTATGAGTAGTTTAAGGAACTAAACATAAAACTTTCATTAAGTCTATAAAAAATTGGATTAAAAATTAATCTAGTTTTTATTAAGTCAATTTTGTTCAACGAATACTCAATGAATATTAATTTGCTATTAAATAAGGGAGGTTAAAAAATGTTAAGAAGAAAGAGATCACTTTGTATAATGATTATATTAGTTGCTGCCTGTGCTATATTTGCTTTTAAAAGTATTGTCTTAGATGGAATGAAGAAAGAAGCTTCAGTTGTGACAACCAATATGAATAAAGCTACTGTAAAAGTAATTAAGGCTAAGACAGACACAGTTGCAAATAGTGCGTCTTTTAATGCTTCACTTGAAGCATCCGAAGAAGGGACTATAAGTAATAAAGTAGGTGGAAAGATAGTTGAGGTTTTCTTTGAAGATGGACAAAGTGTATCTTCTGGTCAAGCTTTGGTAAAGCTAGATGATACTGATATAAGGAATAATATAAAGTCCAGTGAAGCACAAGCTCAATTGAATTCATCAGAGAGTTCAGCAAACTCTTCACAAATAGGGATTAGTAAGCAGCAAACAAATTTAGAAAGTGCTCAGAGGAATTATGATAGAATGAAGGCTCTTTATGATCAAGGTGCAGAATCTAAAGTTGATCTTGAAAATGCAGAAACACAGCTAAAAAATGCGCAAACTGACTTGCAGACAGCGCAGGCCAATGCACAATCTTCAACTCTTTCTGCTGAGGCACAAAGAGCCAACATACAAAAATCTCAAACAGATTTGGATACTCAAAGAGAGTCACTACAAAATACAATTATAACAGCTCCAATCAATGGAGTTATAAGTGGAAAAAATGTTACTGTAGGTCAGTATATAAGCCCTGGAACAGTTATTGGGAAAGTAGAAAATATATCTTCTATAAATGCTGTTATTGAAGCAAAAGATAGTGATTTAAGTTATATAAAATTAGGGGCAAAGGCTAAATTTAAACTAAGTAGTGATGATTCAGAAGAATATGATGGAGTTATTAAGAGTGTTGATGGAGCAGCAGATCCTACTTCTAGAATATTTAAATGTAAAATTCAGATTGATAATAAAGATGGAAAGCTTAAGCCTGGCGTTTTTGGAAAGATAAAAATTATTACAGATGAAAATAAAAAAGCAATTACATTGCCGTTAAAGGCAGTAGGCGGCAGTGAAGGAAACTATTATGTTTTTATAAACAATAATGGAGTAGCAAAAAAGCAAAATATAACTGTAGGAGAAATCAGTGAAGATACAGTAGAAATAAAATCTGGAATAAAAGATGGAGACAGTGTCATTTATACTAATGTAGATACACTTCAAGATGGTGATGCTGTAAAAGTAGCAGCAGAATAGGAGTTGAAAATTAATTATGTTTTTATCAGATGTCAGTTTAAAAAGACCTGTATTTATCACAGTAATAATTATTGCTTTACTGGCCTTAGGTATAGTTAGTTATAATAGTTTACCTATGGATCAGCTTACAGACGTTGATATGCCAACGATATCTGTTAGAATAACTCAAAATGGAGCAGATCCAGATCAGATTGAGTCAAAGATAACAAAAAAAGTAGAAGATGCAGTAAGTCAAATATCCGGAATGCAGCATGTTAGCTCAACTATAACAGAAGGAGTTTCAAGTACTAGTATTTCCTTTGAACTAGAAAAGCCTTCAGCTGAGGCTATGCAGGAGATAAAAGATAAACTGTCGAGTATCCGTAATAGTTTACCAAAAGATATTGATGATCCCGTAGTTTTAAAATTCGATGCTAGTGCGTCAGCTATCTTTTCTCTTGCTGTCACTGGCTCAATGTCTAATAAAGAGCTGTCACAGATAGTTGATGATAACATTGTAAAAAGACTACAGACCATAAATGGTGTTGGAGCTGTCAATACATCTGGTGAAGAGGAAAAAGAAGTTCATATAAAACTAAATAAGGAAAAAATGAATTCCTTAAATATTACAGTTTCAGAACTTACTAATAGTTTAAGTGCTGATAACATTAATCTATCCAGTGGTAAAGTTTCCAATGAAGATACGCAAATAAGCTTAAAAACAGATTCTTCCATAAAGAATGTAGATGATTTCCTTAATGTTTTAGTTACAAAACGTGATGGTAGTGAGATTAGACTTGGAGATATTGCAACAGTTGAGGATGGAAGTAAAGAAAAAACCAGTTTATCTTTTTATAATGGTAAGGAAGCAATTGGTATTGATATTGTTAAACAATCTAATTCAAATACAGTGCAAGTATCTAATGCTGTTAAAAAAGAAATTGAAAGGAGAACGTGCATAGGTTTGTG
>NZ_JAEEGC010000176.1 GCF_019207025.1 Clostridium thailandense
AACATTGCCCGAATACTTCTGCTTCATAAGCTATTCCAGTGTCTATATCACACTGCATTCCTTTATTTATAGCTGCTTTACAAAGCTTTACAGCTATTGGCGCTTGAGTTGCTATAGTATTTGCTAAAGTTTTAGCCTCATCCATTAATTGTTCTGGTTCAACTACTCTGTTAACTAATCCTATTCTTAGAGCTTCATGTGCATCTACTATTTTTCCTGTAAATATAAGTTCTTTTGCCATTCCTTCACCAACTATTCTTGGCAATCTTTGAGTTCCCCCAAAACCCGGAGTTATTCCTAATCCTGACTCAGGTTGTCCAAACTTTGCTTTTGAAGAAGCTATTCTTATATCACAAGCCATTGATAACTCGCATCCACCACCTAATGCAAATCCGTTAACAGCAGCAATTACAGGTTTCCCCATATTCTCTAACCTTCTAAAAACTTTGTTACCAAGTATTCCAAAATCTCTTCCTTCTATAGCATTAAGATCCTTCATTTCAGATATATCTGCTCCTGCAACAAAGGCTTTACCTTGTCCAGTTAGAACCACTGCAAGAATTTCTTTATCTTCTACTATCACTTTAATCACAGAATCTAGTTCCTTTAGTGTCTCTGAATTCAATGCATTGAGCGCTTTAGGCCTATTTACTGTAATAACTGCAATCTTATCTTCTTTTTCAAGTATTAAGTTTTTAAATTCCATATTGCTCCTCCTACGTTTATTATAAAATTGTTAATATATAAACAATCAATGGCAACGTCATGTTACTTTTTTTGCCTACAATTAAATTGTACGATTATAAAACCACAAAGTTAAATTGTAAAATAGAAAAAGTCAATTCCGTTTTGGAATTGACTTACATACCAATTAGAAAAATAATTAATGGAACCGTGACTATTGCTAAAAAATTTGACAGTACTATGCTTTTATCTGCAAATAGTTCATCCCCTCCATAGGCCCTTGCAAATACTCCCGCTGTCAAAGGTGCCGGAGTAGCCATTATTACCACAGGGATTACTAGTAAATAACTACTTAACCCAATAAATTTCAATATAAACATTAATGCACAAGGGAATATTAGTAATCGTTCTAATGAATAAATCCATATCATAGGATCATTTATTAGATCTTTAAATTTAATTTCTGCTAAACTATTTCCTACAACCAATAATGCTAATGGTATGGTCATATCCCCTACCCACTCCAAAGGCCTAAAAATGATATATGGCAATTTTGATGAAGTTAAAAAGAAAATAAATCCTATAATTGTAGAAATTAGTCCTGGATTTATTAAATTCTTAAAATTAATTTTTTTACTTTTTTTATCTAAAATCATTATGCCATAAGAAAACATTAATAAATTATAGAACATATTAAAACAAGATGCATAAAAAATTCCTACATCCTTGTAAAGAGCACTTGCTACAGGAAAGCCCATAAAAGCTACGTTTCCAAAAATAATTAAAAACTTCATAATTTTAAGCTTTTCCAAAGGTAAAGAGGATACTCTTCCAAAAATAGTAACAAAAATAATTAATACTACATATATGGCCATAGATATACCTATTAAAGCAATACTATTTTTAAAAAGTTCCTGTGTGAAACTCTTTTGCATAGATGTTAAAATAATTGCAGGAAATGTTACTTTCATAATGACATTGCTTATTACCGATGCCCCATTCTTATCTATTACTCTCAACTTTGTAATAATAAATCCAATAAATATAATTACTGCTAAAACTAAAATGGAATTAATAATTTGCACGTAGTTCATATCAAACTATCTCCTTATTATTTATAGTGCACAATATATAAAAAACAGGGGCTGTCTCACTATAAAGAAATACACCAGGAAGTCAACTTATACGCAGGGAGATGTTTCCTAAGCTTCAGCACATATAAAAACTTTTTAGTCAATCTTAGCGAAACATTTTAGAAAATCTTAGGAGTATTTATATGGTAAAAAGCCTAAATGGCTTTTTACGAGCCACTTATCAATGAGAATTGATAAGTGGGTCCGTCTTGAGGTACGAGTTTATAAATGTTTCTTAGATTTTGAAAATGTTAAGCTTTAGATTGACAAAAAGTTTTTATAGTGCTGAAGCTTGGAAACATCTCACGGAGTATAAGTTAACTTTCGGCGGTTCTTCTCTATAGCGCGACAGCTCCTAGTTTTAGTACCACTTACTTTATATAAAATTCTGATGCTTTCAATTGATGAATTAATCGTCTATTAAATTCTTTTCTTACCTTCTCAATTTCATCTGGATTATAATTATAAAAACCAGCTCCGGATTTAATTCCCAGCTTACCTTCCTTAACCTTTTCACGTAAAATTGGGTTAGCACAGGTTGAGTTATCAATTTCTTTTAGCAAGTTATCTGATACTGTACACCAAATATCCAAGCCACCCAAATCTGCTACTTCTAATTGACCTGTTGTGGCATAACGAAATGCCGGTCCAAATTTTAGTGCCTTGTCTATTTCAGCTGGTTCGGCGACTCCCTGTTCAATAAGAGAAAATACTTCTCTCGCAACTCCTTGTTGAATGCGATTTGCCACAAGCCCAGGAACATCTTTTAAAACTTTTATAGTTTGCTTTTTTATAGATTTAAAAAGCTTTTCCACCTCTTCAAAAATCTCCTCTGGCATATTTCCAAAAAATGACATTTCTACAATAGGCATTAGAAGTGCTGGATTATACCAGTGATTAACCATCATTCTTTTTTTACGCTCATCACTTACACTCACTAGCATCTCATTCAAAGGAAGACTCGAAGTATTGCTTGCAAAAATCGCATGGTCAGGTGCAAGTTTATCCATAGTTGCAAACAAATTTCTCTTCAATTCAATATTTTCAGGTGTAGCTTCAATTATATAATCTCTGTCACTTATAGCATCTTCCAATTTATTACAAAGAGTAATATTTCCTAATGCTCTTATTACAGTTTCTTCATCAAATAAGCTTTCCTCTACTAGTTCTAAAAGTTCATTTTTCATTGTTTTTTTTACTTTTTTCAAAGTTTCTTCATAAGCATCAAATAAATTTACAGGATATCCATAAAGGGCAAATACTCCCGCAATACTATGCCCCATTGTTCCTGCACCAATTACAGCAATTTTTTTAATCATTTTATCATCATTCTCCATTTAAATATATTTTTAATCATTTATACTAAACAAATTCTATTTAGAAAAAGTACACTTTCTAGTAATGTTTAATATTTTTCTTGCATCCTCTGGAGTTGCTACTTCATTTCCTGATATTCTAACTATATCAGCAGCACGTTTTACTAATTGTGCATTAGACTCAGCTAGCTCTCCTGTATTCCACATGACGTTATCTTCCATACCAACTCTTAAATGTCCCCCCATAGCAACAGTAGCTAACATTATTGGCACATGTTGTTTCCCGATACCAAGTGCTCCCCATGTACTACCTTCTGGTATTAACCCTTTTAAATATACTAAATTTTCTATTGTAGCAGTTGATCCACCAGCAGCTCCAAGAACAAATTGATAATGACATGGTGTTTTTAACACACCCTTTTTAATATAATACATAGAATTATAAATCATACCTGCATCAAATATTTCAATTTCGGGCTTTACTTCATATTCTTGCATTGTCATTCCCAATTGCTCTAAAAACTTTGGATGATTTATAAATAAACCACTATGCATCCAGTTCATAGAACCACAGTCATAAGAGGCCATTTCAGGTCTTATAGATTTTAAATGAGCTTGTCTTGTTTCATCTGTTGATGTTATATCTCCTGAAGTTGTACAGTTTATAATAATTTCTGGGCATTTCTCTTTTATTAGACTAACTGTTTCTTCAAATTTAATCTTATCCATTGTCCCATTACCTTCATCATCTCTCATATGAAGATGACAAATTGCTGCTCCAGCTTTATAACATTCAGTTACATCCTCTGCAATTTCCTGAGGAGTCATAGGAACATTAGGATTGTCTTTTTTCTTTGGCCACGCACCAGTTGGTGCAACTGTAATAATTGTTTTATTTGTCATTTCAGTACCCCTTTTCTTATATCTATATTTCGCCAACTTACATGAGTATTGATTTTTCTTTTACTTATGAATTACAATATCTGCGCAAACAAATACACCCTCCATGAAGTAAAAAGAAATTTAAAATTCTTTCTATAAATTTAACTAACAAAATTATGTTAAAAGCCATTATCTTTCTATAATTATTGCAGTTCCCATGCCTCCACCTATACATAGAGTTGCTAGGCCTTTTTTAACATCTCTTCTTTGCATTTCATAAAGTAAAGTAGTTAATATTTTTGTTCCTGAGCATCCTAATGGATGCCCAAGAGCAATGGCCCCACCATTAACATTAACTTTACTCATATCAAAATTTAAATCTTTTGCTACAGCTAAACTTTGTGCTGCAAAAGCTTCATTTGCTTCTATTAAATCAATATCATCTATTGTCAAGTTAGCTGCTTCCAAAGCCTTTTTTGTGGCATAAAATGGGCCATATCCCATAATTGTTGGATCTAATCCCTTTGAACCATAAGAAACTATCTTAGCCATTGGCTTTATACCAAGTTCTGATGCTTTTTCAGCACTCATAACCACTACAGCAGCAGCTCCATCATTTAATCCTGAAGCGTTTCCAGCTGTAACTGTTCCATCTTTTTTAAATGCTGGTTTTAATTTTGCTAATGCTTCAACACTTGTTCCAAACCTTGGAAACTCATCGGTGTCAAAAATTACTTCTCCTTTTCTAGTTTTTATAACTACAGGCACTATTTCATCTTTAAATTTTCCTGCCTTTATAGCTGCTTCTGCTTTTCGCTGTGATGCTGCAGAAAATTCATCTTGCATTCCTCTTGTTAAGTTCCATCTTTCAGCTATATTCTCTGCAGTAACTCCCATATGGTATCCTAAGATAGTATCAATAAGAGCATCATGCATCATTGAATCTACTATTTTTCCATCACCCATTCTTTGTCCCCATCTTACATCTGGTAAAAGATATGGTGCTGCTGACATATTTTCTGCTCCACCGGCAACCACTACATCAGCATCTCCAGCTTTAATCATTTGTGCTGCTAAACTAACTGTTCTTACTCCTGAACCGCAAAGCTTGTTCAATGTAAATCCTGGAACTTCTTCAGGCAAGCCTGCTTTTAACAAAGCTTGTCTAGCTAAACTTTGTCCAACCCCTGCCTGAATAACATTTCCCATTACTACTTCGTCAACTAATTCTGGCTTAATATTTGCTCTTTTTACAGCTTCTTTAATAACTAAAGCACCTAAATCTACTGCTGAAACATCTTTAAGTGTACCTCCAAAGTTTCCTACAGGTGTTCTAACTGCACTGACAATAACAACTTCTTTCATATATAAAATCCTCCATATTTATGAAATATCCATTATTTTTAAATCTTTATCAATAATTAATTCTGCTTCTGTAGCTGCTTTAATATCCTCTACCTTATATCCCTCTGCAATTTCTTTCAAGACTAATCCTGCTTTAGTAACTTCTATTACTCCCATTTCAGTTATTATTAAATCTACTTGATTTGCTGCAGTTAGAGGAAGCGTACATTTCTTTAATATTTTAGGTTTTCCTTTTGCAGAATGTTCCATTGCAACTATAACTTTTTTTGCTCCCATAACTAAGTCCATAGCTCCGCCCATTCCAGGGACCATTTTACCTGGTATAATCCAATTGGCTATGTTTCCTTTTTCATCTACCTGCAATGCTCCTAAAACAGTTGCATCTACATGCCCACCTCTTATAATCGTAAAAGACATAGCACTATCAAAAAATGCCCCGTTAGCTTTGATTCCAGCAGGTTTGCACCCTGCATTTACAATGTTTTTACCATGTTCATAGATTTTATCTTCATCTTTTGCTTCTGTTAAACCAATGAATCCATTTTCGGACTGAAGCATAACATTGATATCTTGTGGTATGTAATTACATACAAGAGTTGGCATACCAATACCTAAATTTACTACATCTCCGTCTTTTATTTCTTTTGCAACACGTTTTGCTATAAAATTTTGAATCTCTTCTTTATTCATTATTCATTACCTCCCCATACTATAAAATCAATAAATATTCCGGGAGTAACTACGTCTTCTCGCTTTATCATGCCTACTTCTACAACTTCTTCAGCCTCAACAATAACAATATCTGCAGCTGTGGCCATAATTGAATTGAAATTTCTCGTACTACCTTCGTAATATACATTTCCAAATTCATCTACTTTACTGCCAGCAATAATAGCAACATCTGCTCTCAAAGGTTTTTCAATTAAGTATTCCTTATTATCTATAACAATTTTATCTTTGCCTTCTTCTACAATAGTACCAATACCTGTAGGCGTTAATATTCCTCCTAATCCTGCTCCACCAGCACGTATTTGCTCTGCTAAAGTTCCTTGTGGAACTAATTCGACTTCAGTAATTCTTTCATTTAGTTGTCTTCCAGTTTCACGATTTGTACCGACATGTGAAGTAATAATTCTCTTAAATTGATTATTTACAACCATTTTTCCAACACCATAGTCAGTGAAGGCTGTATCGTTGCAAATTAATGTTAAGTTAGATACTCCATTCTCAACCAATGCCTCTATCAACTTATGAGGTGAACCGTTCCCTAGAAAGCCACCTACCATAATTGTCATTCCATCTTTAATTTTTGAAACCGCTTCATCTAAGGTAATTACTTTATTCATTTATGTCCCTCCCTTAATTAATTGTATATAGTTGCTTGTCTTTATAACGTCAAATCCCTTTCCTCTATTGATTATCCAGGCGTTTCAATATCTAAAGCAACAATTAATCCAATAATCAGTGTAACAAAGCCCAAGAATATATTTTCTCTACCCAAATCGTTCCACAAAAAATCCACAATCAAGTGCACTGATACCACCTACTGATGTTATCAGTATCATATTTGCAGTTGCATGAGATAGTAAAAATTTTCATTAAATAAATAAATGTTTAATTCAGCGGAGACTCGCTTCTTTTCATCTGCTTAGTAAGCTTAAAGAAGCCATCTCCTGTCTTTAAGATTACTAAGCAGATGTGATGACTCATGTGAATGTTCTAAATACTGCAAGACATAGCTGTGTATGTTCCAAGTCAAGTCGAGACCAGCCATATCGGCATTCTCCAACGGTCCAAGCTGAGGCCAATCGAAGCCCAAAGCTGTTCTTTACGGCAATATCGACAGTCTCTGCGTCTGAGATACCATTTTCGACTATGGAGATAGCCTCTCGCCATAGATATACTTTTTAGCCAGATTTTCAGCGGTTACCCCATATGATAACCCTTCATAGCTCATACCAAGCCGTCATGCAACATGCTGACTATAACAACATCTCTCATAATGAGATGCATCCCTTCAGTATAGCAGCGGGAGGCATATATCCTATGCCATCCGCTAAACCATTGTTTTATTTATTTTTTATTTCTGTTAAACAGTTTCTGGATATATTCCATGGCATTAACGCCGCCATGAGCTTCATCAGCAAAGCCTGTGCCAGCATAGAAATATTCTCTTGTTGGTACTTCGTTAACGTCATCTTCATCAATTTCCGCAACACAACGAGCCATCGCACCGTCGCCCATATACCATA
>NZ_JAEEGC010000177.1 GCF_019207025.1 Clostridium thailandense
TTGCTTCGCATAATTTTTATAGTACAGCCCCTTTATGTTCACTAACTAAAACTCATTTAATTCTGCTGCTGCATTTTCACCTGCAATACGACCGCTGTTTAAACAGAATCCCATTGTATTTCCTGATAAAATAAATGGATAACTATCTCCAAAAATGTTGCAAGCATCTGTACCAACAGCATATAAACCATGAATCACCTTATAATCTCCTGTCATAACCTCTGTCTTATGATTGATAAGGATCCCACCTATTGAACCATATGCACCAACGTTTTGACGACAGCAGTAGAAAGGTCCTTTTTCAATTGGCTGCATATATCTTCTGTCTTTTTCAAACAATTCATCATATCCTTGATCACACATATCGTTGTATTCTTCTACTTGAGCTACTAAGCCTTCTACATCAATGCCCATCTTTTCTGCTAATTCCTCAATAGTATCAGCTTGTGCTATTGGCTCATATCCTGCTTCAATATCTCTTTCCCATTGTTCATCAAAATGATCATATAAATCATGTGGATGTACATGAGATGGGATATCTCCACCTTTTTTCTTATATTTCTTAAGTAATTTACTATCAAAAATAGAATACGCTACACTACCAGGTTGTACAGTAATTGCATTTCCAGTGAAGGTTGTATTAGCAATTTGATCTTCTGGCATAAATCTTTGACCTAATTTATTCACCCATAAACATGGTTGACGGAATGCTCCATCAAGTATGAAGTGATTCATATTATCCGGTAACTGGTACATTAACTCCATATTACATGCTGTATGACCTGCACCTGCTTCCCATGCCATTCTAATTCCATCACCCTTCATGCCTGGAATTGCAAAATTAAAAATTGTTTTTCCAAATTCATAACCTGTCTCTTCTTTAATCATTTGAGGATTATCTCCGAATCCACCAGTTGCTAAAATAACTGCTTTAGCTCTTGCTTCTATTTCCTCTCCTGCCTTGTTTTTTGCTAAGACGCCAACAGCCTGTCCATTCTCCATTATGATTTTATTTGCAGGTGTTTCAAAAATTATTTCTACACCTAATTCTACTGCTTTCTCTGTCATTTTCTTTATCATTGAAGTAGCAGCACGAGGACCTGGAAGTCCGCCACCTTCAGGTTTTACAGGATGCCATGTAAATTCTCCATCTGAATAAGCTCTTGTATTTTCTGGTGCACTAAAGGCTCTTTGAGGTGGATAAAATTCAACTCCCATGTCCACAAGCCAGTCAATAGTATCTCCTGACTTAAAATAATAGTCTCTTACCATACGAGCATCTACCCTATAGTGTGTAAAGTACATATGCTTTCTGAAGGCTTCTCCTGGAGTAAGTGAAACCATATGAGCCTTTTGAATTGATGAACCTACTCCAAGTGGGCCCATTCCCATGTTGGCAGCACCTCCTGTCGTATTTGCTTTTTCAAAAACTGTTACTTTCACACCATTTTCAGCCGCTGCTATGGCCGCTGCTAATCCTGAAAGACCTCCCGCCACTACAATTACATCTGTTTCTATCTTTTTCATTTTAATACCTCCAAAATTTTATATTTTATTGATATTCCTAATTCTAAATTAAAATATTTTGCCTTCCGTTTCTCTATATAAATCCGGTAATATTGCTGCTAAATTGCTGTATTCCTCAACGTTATGGAAAGCCAGTCCCATAGGTGCTTGTATTGGAATCTGTATTCCCTCTGGAAGTAACTTGCAAGGTTTTCCATCAATCATATGATAACCCATCCAGAATCTTGAACGGGATTCCACACCGCCTGGCACTTCTCTAAATAAATGAAGCATTATAGCCGGTGCTTTAGGTCCACCTGAACGAGCCTCAGATACCCCATTTCCTCCAACTACAGCAAATTTTCCTGTATTAAGCTTATCTCTATCAATTCCTAATGCTTCAGGAGTTAAAAATGATATTTGAATATCTTCTGGTCCGTTACCAGCATCTTCTATAACATAGTGAATACGTCCTTGAAATTTTTCAACCATTGATGTAGCTGGATTTAATATTTTTGCTCTATCTTCATCACTTACTGATATTCCATAGTGACCTTTTCTAAACCAAAGCATATAACGTAAATCTTCAAGGCCATGCCATGCAAACCACCAGTTAATCATGTCCAAAGTTACTCCTGGAAACTTGTTATTAACTGCAACATAGCCTGCTCCATTTGGAAGAACACAATATCCTGTTTCAACTTCATCATATCCATCTTTAAGCAATTCATTAATATTCTCTGGCATTAAAGCCTTTGCTGGGTCCATTGCTCCTTGTTTAAGAATCTCCATCAACTGGGAATTAGGTGCTGCTATTGGATTATGAAAATATTTTGCGTAAGCTTTTTGTTCTTCTTCTACAGTTAGCTCTTTTCTTAAATCTCTCATCTATTTCTCTCCTTTTCGAAAACGATTTACTATTTGTATATATTTTATCAATGTTTTCATCTACTGAAAAATACTCATTTAGAATTACTGTTATGCTTTTAGGTTATAAGTGCAAAAAAGACTTATGTATAATGTACTTAAAAATAGAAATAGCATACCTAATTATTTTCTTGCTATATAAAAAACCCTGAGTGAAAATTTTCTCCACTCAGGGTTTATAGTGAGGACATTAATTATTACATTATCTGCTCCTTTTAAAGCCTCAAGCAATTTCACTGCATAAATAGTTACGGTTGCACCAGTTACTCCAACTACAATTTCCATCTTCTCTACCTCTAGCTAAAACATTTTGTTTACCACATAACTCTACAATCATTTCTTTACATAAATCCATAACAGCCCATATCTCTTTTCTCTCTATATTATCTAAATGTATACCACAGTAAATAACAAAATTACCAAAATACTCGTCCCTTAACATTTTTGCTGCCATCTCTGTAACAAAATTCTTAATTAATTCTCCCTCAATGTTTTGTATCTAGAAATATCATACTGTGTCTTCCAACTATACAGTCAATGTCATATATAGTAATTTACTTTATCTTCTTCACTGGAATTTGTATCTGACAAAAATTAGCCTTAGTATCATATTCATAAAAAGTCGTATCTAGCGCACAAACATCCACTATATTTCCTGCAATTTTGTAATTATTATCCTTAATCCATTCTATAAGATTATTAAGAGCTTCAGTATCATAGGGCATTCCATGTTTGTACATGCATACATAATTACCTGCAGGTAAGGTAATAACATTTTCTATGTTATTAATTTAAAAGATGATGCTCTATACAATGATATATATCCACAGTGCGGCATCATCTTTTTGATAATAAAATTACCTAACTCTTTTATTAACCATCATAAAAATAGCCCCAAGTATAGTTATAGGAACTAGAGTAAAGAAAGCTGTACTCCAATTACTGGCCTGGACTATAGCACCAAAGCCAGCAGCTCCAAGTGCCATACCTACATTTTGTCCAGTGCTTAACAAGCCCATTGCTATTCCAGCCATTTTCTGATCGTCTAATACCTCAGTTACAGCTGCAAAAATAGGAGGCAGTACCATACCAGGAACTATACCTAGCCCAATAGCACTAAAAATTATTTTATCTGTTGGAACTAACGGAATAGTACCAAACAATATTGCAGTTATAACCATTAATATAATACTAAACCAACGCCTTGATCCTATCTTATCAGATAATATTCCTCCAACTATTCCAAAAGGAATTCCTAGGAGAGTAACAACACTAACCATGCTAGATGCTTTAGTCATACTCATACCACGTATTAAGTTTAAATAGGTTGGTAAAAAGAATACCAAACTCATTAAACCAGTTAGAAATAAACATAAAGTTATTGCAAGAAACCATACGCTCTTGTTTTTTAACGCAGAATGATCTGACTTACTATTTTCAGCAGCTTGATCACTATCATTTACATTTTCATGATTGCTTGCAGGTGGATTTTTTATAAATAGAAACCATATAACTAAGAATACGATTGCATATATAGTTGCAAACCACCATACACCTTTCCAACCATAACTTCCTGCTATTCGTGGAGCTACAATTAACATAATAGATTGTCCAACAACCGAAAACGTTGTGAATAAGCCCATTGCGGCGCCCCTTTTTTCTGATGAAAAGCTCATTCCTATTATTACAGGACCAACAATGCTTAATAAAGCCATTCCTACGCCTTCGATAATACGTGTTATTAGAAGGGGTGTAAAAGAAGATGTATACGTTCCCACTAAAGATCCGAAAATTAATGCTGATAATCCAATTAAACCGGATTTACGAGGTCCAAATTTGTGTATAACAAATCCGCCTGGAATTGCTAAAAAAATACCTACCATAGAAAAAACTGAAATTAATAATCCAGCTTGCGCTTCTCTGATATCCAAAGCCTTCATCAAAACTGGCATGATAGGCGAGACTTTGCTCATACATATAGGTGCAGATGCTGCTGCTAATGTTAGTATTGAAACCATTAAACCAGAAGAAATATTTTTTGATTTTGAAGTGTTAATTTCCAAATTGCAATTCATTGTAATTACCTCCTTAGTATGCATCTAATTTGTTAGACTTATTTTAATATATATTAAGCTTAAAATTGAGGGTGATATCAATACATACCACCACTTTTATTACCAACCGTTCTTTTCTTCATATCTTTACAGATCCATTTTCTACTAAATACTCCAATATACCATTCTCTTTTTTTCTAACCTTCAAATTACATTGAACGTTTTGAGATGGGTCCGGATGGTCTTTCCATAAGTCATATAGTTTTGGAAGAAATATTGGCCACATAGCAGCTTCATATTCTGCATGAATTGCCCTGTCCTCATCTGTTGGAAAAGCTTCTGGCGATTCCTTGACAAAGGCTGGTGGTTCACTTAGTCTTGTATTTACCATTGCTGAAGTTACATGGATGCATCCACCATCAACATCTTCCCACATGTGAATAGTAGCATCCACAAGTTCATTCTTGTCATTAAAAATACCTTCCACAATTACATGTTCCATTGAAGTTGTAAAAGGAAACCAACTAAGTTCTAGTCTATTAATTTGTATTCCGTTTCCTCCAAATACTGGTTTGCCTGGCACCATTGCTTCGCTTATCATATGAGCTGAATTCAAAAAACCGTATTCTGATGGAGATTTTACCCAACTAAATCTCTTATGAGCACCTGGGGCCCATAGATAGTAACACTTCTCCATGTTTGCCCAGAACCAATCCAACATAGCTGAGGTAACCTTTGGAATGAAGTGCTGACATTCTTTTGTAGCGATAAAGCCTTTTTCTTTAAATTCTTCTTTTAATTCTAAAGAAGAAATTGGTGCTTTAGGTCTTGCAAGAGGATTAAAATCAATGGTTTGAACATAAATATTATCTTGAAATGGCATATAGGTTTGTCCACCATTAGGGATGTAATTTGTTTTTTGCATAGTCATAATTCTCCTTTGTTATGATTTTTTATTTTAAATATAAAATTTATGCAACTTTTTTTATGTCTTGTTCCACATTATTTATACTTTTTTTAATCAGTATAGATGTTACTCCTGCACTTAATACAACTACTATTTCAATTTGTGATAAGGCTTTTCCTGAACATATTCCATAAGATTTATCACATTCCATGTTCATCCTTCTTTCTTTTTATCACTTAATGTTATTATAGTTCTTAATTATATAAATTTAAAATATGTATTTTTTCTGTTATAATAAGTTTATCTTATTACAAGGAGTTTTTAAAATGACATTAGTGCAATTAGAATATTTTATTGAAGTAGCAGAACAATTAAACTTTACTCAGGCAGCCAAAAAATTTTATGTTTCACAAACAGCTGTAACTCAACAGATTAAAAGTCTTGAAAAATCCTTAAAGATTCAATTGCTAAATCGTACAAAACATCATGTTGCACTAACACCTGCTGGTAGAGTCTTTTATAATGAAGCAAAAGCAATTATAGAACGTGCAAAAACCGCTGTGGAAAAAACCAGTAATGCATCAGCTGGCTCTTCAGGTTCAATTCATATTGGATATATAAAAGGATATGAAAAAACTTCCTTTTCTAATTTAATTTTTCATTTTCATGAAAAATACCCCAATATCACTATATCTTTTCATAGAGATAATGCAGAAAATCTTATTGAAGGAGCGCTAAAGGGAATTTATGATATTGTATTTTCTCTTGATTTCAAGAGTTTTCATAAATTAAAGGATTTAAAATCATTTTCAATTAAATCTTATCCTCTTATGGCAGTTTTATATTCTTCCCACCCCTTTGCTCATAGAAGTTCTATTAAACGATATGAATTAAAAAACGAAACCTTTCTAGTTATGAAGTCACAGCTGAACACCAATTCAGAAAATGATAATCAGATTCTTGGCGAATATTATGAAAATGGCTTTATTCCTAAAGTTTTTCAGGCATCTACAGACTTTGAAACTTTATTTTTAATGGTCTCCGCAGGAATGGGAATTTGTATACTTCCCGAATACATAACCAGGAATGCAGATATAACAAAAAATACTGTTATTGTCCCCTTAGAAGGAGAGAATGAAAAAATTAATATCAATGTATTTTGTAACAAAGCTAGTAGTAATAATTGTTTAAAGATTTTTGCTGAGTTCATTGAAAATTTCTATGCATAGTAAATTCTAGAAAGTTTAAGCTTTCTTTTGTATAAAGATAAATGTCGGCCTTAGATGCCTATAAATATAGTGCTATAGTTCTTTAACATCATAACCTAAAGGATTTATTATTTTTAATACAAGTTCTGCCAGTTCTGTAGGGGTTTCAGTGAAATTATTTTCTAACCAATGAATTTTTACTTGAACTAAACCACCTAATAGAAAATGTTTCATACCCTGCAAATTATAAGTCCAAGTTATATGTTTTCAAGTTGTCTTTAATCAAGCAAATCCTTAGCTTTTGTATAGTTGAAAACTGGCCCCTCTAGACAAACATAAGTCTCATTTATTTTACAGTGTCCACACTTACCAACTGCACAAGACATTTTTCTTTCAAAAGAAACCCATATTTTAGATTCTTCCACACCATTTGCAAGACACTCCTTGGCTGCAAAATGCATCACAATTGGAGGTCCAACGATTACTACATTATAGTCTTCAAAGGTATTAAGTGGAATCTTCTTAATATGTTCCTTAACCATTCCAGTCTCAAATCCATCTGCTTTATTATTGTCTAAGATATAAATTGTATTGAACTTAGTTTTAAATTTTTCAAGTTCATCATGAAACAGAACACAGTTAACGTCTTTAAAACCTGAAATTAAGCTGACAGATTTAATTTCTTCTGAGTGGTCGTAAAAATAGTTCAAAAGAGTTTTTACTGGAGCCATACCGGTACCACCAGAAATCACTAATAAATCTTTATTCTTAAATTTATCAACTGGGAAGGAATTACTATAAGGACCTCTCATAAACAGCGTGTCTCCAGCTTTTAAACAGAAAATCCCCTGAGAAAGTCTACCTACTTTTCGAATGGTGAACTCAACCCATCCGTCTCCTTTACCACTTACAGATATTGGAGCCTCACCTACCTTAGGGATTGATAACATGAAGAATTGTCCATGCTTAGTTTCATCATCACATTCTACCTTAAAAACTTAATATTTTATATAATTTTAAATTTTATACCAAATACTTTTTTCTTATAATACAATGCCTTTTAGTAATAGTTGCAAAATCACGGTGATAAATTATTATAAGTTTAAATATCAAAATTTAAAAACTATAGTTAACTCTCTTGCATTCACCGCTTTAAATTTGATATTATCATGCAATATAGATTATATTATCTATCAGATTACTATTGCTGAAGTTTTTATGTATTAATTTATTTCAATAACTTTTGATAATTATAATTTAAATGCTATGTAGGGGGTTATGAGTTTGAATATTAATCAAATTAAATACTTTATTACTTTAGTAAAATGTCTAAACTTTAACAAAGCTGTGGCTAACGCGAAAAATATTGATATGGGACTTACAGGCTACCTTAATATAGGCATCTTAGACGGTATGAGACCTACTAATTCATTAATCAAGATAATTAATCAACTTAATCTTTTTTATCAAAATTTACAAATAAATATAATGAACTACAACTTTAACCAGTTAATGGAAATGTTATATGATGGAAGACTTGATTTTGCTCTCACACTCTATTTTGATATTGAGCGAAGAACCAACTTAATGTATCGTATTATTGAAAAATCTTTTGACCATATTGTCGTACCAACGGGTCATAGATATAGATGTTCCCCCTATCAGTGATCCAAGCTGTTTCCTTGTGTGGCGCCAAGATAACTCTAATCCTAATCTACAAACCTTTAATAATATTTTTATGTTACATAAAAACTAGTAAACCAGCAGCCTAATTGGCTGCAAAATTTTTTAACATTTTTGTATTTTTGATCTTTTAACCATATATTTTTCTTGTGTAATTTTTTTACATAAGATACTAATTTTATTTTCCAGCCAATAAAAATATTTATTATTCTTAAAAAATTATGCCTCATATCACTTTAGTTCTAAAAAAGATTTATTCTATATTCTCCTCTTTTAAACCCTTCCAGCCACACTTCTAGACAACCTTGTATTTCATCTCTTAGTATATCTTCATGAGCTTCAACAGAAATAGCATTTGAATAAATAATGTGGTTGTCACTCTTTCTTAAACACTTGTATATTTTCTCATATTGATATTTTTTAAGTTTAGGAATGCCCTTCATATCCTTTATCACCTCCAAATAATTTAAATGATTTATTCTAGAATAACTAGCATTTGCTTTTTATATTTAGTATTGCAATTTTAGTAATTTTTTATTTTTTATGATTTTATTATAATACGTCGATAATATTTTGCAAAATTTAGAATTTTACTTTTTGCGAAAATTTTCAGAGCGTCTACCAAACTAACTAATCTAGTCTTATTAGGTTTGATAATAGAATATTTGGTAACACAAAAGAAGCCCTATCTATCATATATAAGATAGTAAGGCTTTACTTAAGCTTCAATTAATCTTTATTTATAAAAAAGTGACTTCTTTAAGAATTATAAAAGATTATCATTTTGACTTATTATTATCCTTTTTTTATTCACTTCAATTCCTCAATTAGCTTCACCATCAATAACAACATCAAATGATTTTAAGTCTTTAGTTAAGAGCTTATAGAATTCCTTCTTGCTAATCTTTGCTCTAGCTTTGTATTAACTAAAGAATATACTACTGGAACAACCACAAAAGTTAGAAAAGTAGCTGTTAGAAGTCCAAACATTATAGTTACAGACATTGGGCCAAATAGAGCACTCTTAGAAAATGCAAGAGGTATAAGTCCAGTAATAGTTGCTGTAGAACTTAATATTATTGGTCTAAACCTTTGACTTACAGCATGCAGACAAGCATCATCTATGGAAAGTCCCTCTTTTCTTCCTTCAATTATATACTCCATAAGCAGTATGGCGTTTCTTATTACTACTCCAATCAAACTTATTATTCCCATTACAGCTGTCAGTGAGAGCGGCATCTTAAATATCATAAGTCCTATTACAACCCCCATCAATGATAGTGGGAGTGAACACATTATTATAAGTGGCTGTACAAAGGACTTAAATTGTACAAATAGAATCACATAGATTATCAGTACAGTAAATACTCCTGCTAGAGCTAGACTGGTAAAGTTCTTCTCTATCTGATGTTTTTCTCCATCATAAAGTACATTTACACCATTTAGATCCATCTTATTTATTTTTTCAGTTAGTGCATTTTCTATATCTACTGAGTTGTATCCTGTTTTCACATCGCTGTATACTGTTATTGTCTTATCTTTTTTATAATGTTTTATTTGATCTAGTTCCGAGCTAAGAGTAATAGATGCTACCTGTGACAGCAATACCTTAGTATTAGTTACACTAGATTTAATCTGTAGATTTTTTAAATCTTCTGCAGAAGAAATATTTGTTTTAACTAAAATATCATATTCACTTCCATTTTTTCTATATACAGAACTACTATAACCCTTTAAAGCTATGTTTATCTGCTTTAGAATATCAGACTTTAACAATCCAAGCTGTGAAGCTTTGGCATCATCTATATTTACTTCATATTCAAAAGTCTTCTTAGCAGCATCATCTCTCACATTTAGAGTACCTGGTATAGCTTTTAACTCTTGCTGTATTTTCTCTGAAGATGAATAAATTTTATCTAAGTCATCTCCTGTAAGTCTTAAGCGAATAGGCGCACCTATTGGTTGGGCTTGTTCTAAAAGTTTTACTGTAGTTGTACCTCCCGAAATTTTACTATCCAATAATCCTTGTATATACTCAACAAATTCCTGTCTAGTTTGAAATTTCTTAGTTTTATCTATATCCACTCTTACCATAATTTGAGCTGTATCCTTTGATGCTGCAACTGCAGGCACGGTAATATAAAATTTAGGCATACCTCCGCCTATTGCTGAGGTGTATCCTGTAACTTCTTTCTGATCCTTTAATACATCCTCTACCTGTTTTATCAAATTAGATGTGCTGTTTATATCTTCCATCTTTTCATTAGCAACATCAATATAAATTATATTCTTATCTGCATAAGGAAAAAACTGCATTCCCAATGTCTTCATTATACCTACAGATAGTAAAAATACACCTATAGCCGCTATAACAACCTTCTTCTTATGATTAAGCCCATAGGTTAAAAGCTTACGAAACATCTTACGAACTTTGCTTTCTTTGTTTGTATTTTTACTCTTTCTAAAAGCTAAGGAAGACATTGCTGGAGTTACAAGTAACGCTGAAAGATAGGAACAGGTTACACATATCATTACTACTTGAGGTAAAGTTCTTAAAAATTCCCCGACTGCTCCAGGTATTGTGAGTAACGGTGAGAAAGCACCTACAATAATCAATGTAGAAGTAAACACAGGTACAAATAACTTTTTTATACCTCTAAAAGCTGCCTCATCACCAGATATTCCTTCATCTATTCCTACCTGAATAACATCTCCTATTACAATTGCATCATCCACCAATATTCCAAGTGCTATAATGAGTGCGGTAGTGGACATCTGTTGTACTTTAATTCCCAGTACATACATTACCAAAAAAGACATTGATATGGATATGGGAATAACAGCAGACACTACTATAGAATTTCTAAAACCCATTCCTATAAAAACTGTTATGATTACAAGAATTATACCTTCTCTAAGATTTTCCATAAAAAAGGACACTGAATCACTTACATCCTTCGGTTGAAATGTAACCTCATCTATAGTTAAATCCTTTGGCAGCTGTTTCTTTATTGTATCTAACTTTTTTCTTACATCATCACCAATTAAAACTATGTTTTTGTTGTCTTGAAAGTATCCTGCCAATAATACTGAGCTAGTTCCATTGTCAGTGAATTTCAAACTAGAATCATCATCATAATCCATATATACCTTTGCTATATCTTTAATTCTTACAGTTTCACCGGTAGTACTTGATACTCCTACAATAGTATTTTGTATATCCTGAAGAGAAGTAAAAGTACCTGGCGTTTTAACCTTTATTTTTCCTGTACTTAAGTTTAAAGAGCCAGAAGGAATGTCTATATTTTGTGCTTTTAGCACATTACATACATCTTCAATAGAAACAGAATATTTATTTATTTTATTCCAGTCTACTTCTACTTTTACTTGTTTATCCTGCTTTCCTTTTACATCAAACCTAGAAATGCCACTAACACTACTTAATTCTTTCTTAATGTCATCTGCATAGTTCCCAAGCTGTTCATAGGAATAGTTCTTACCAGACACACTTAAAATCATCCCTGCTGTTTCTGTAAGATTTGTATCTATTGTACTGTCTTCGCAGCCAGCTGGAAGATCAGCTTTCAAATCTTTTATTTTATCCCTTAAATCTCTCCATGCCTTATCTTTATCTGCATCATTATTCAAATAAAAAATAACTACAGAAGCACTATTTTTTGAAAAGGATTCTACATAATCATAACCATCTATTTCCTCAACCTTATCCTCAATTTTTTTTGTAACCAGTTTTTCTATATCACTTGGTGAAGCTCCAGGATATATTGTAGTAATCATGGCTGCTGGAGATGAAACATCCGGACTTTCCTGTTTAGGAATAATATGATAGCAATAAAAACCGCTTATAATAGCTATGACTACTAAAAAAAGCACTATTTTTTTATTCTTTATGGCAGCTTTAATTAATTCCATAATAAATTCTCCTTTACTTTACTGTAACTTGATAGCCAGCTTTTATATTTTTCATACCTTCAATAATAAGTTTGTCATTGGTTTTTAAACCTTCTACAGAAACCTTATCTTTATTTGTATCTCCTAAAGTTACATTTTTTCTAACAGCATGTCCATTTTCTACAACAAATACATAGTCTTCTCCGTCATTTAAAATACTGTCAATAGGAATCCATAGGGAGTTCTTTTCTCCCATATTAATATAAACTTTTACACTTTGACCTACATAAAATTTACTGTTATCTATTGGATTTAACAATTTTATTTCTGCACTGTAAGTTCCTGATGTTTTATCTGACATCTGAACTATATTTATAATTTCTCCATCTGCTGTGCTGTCGTCGATTTTAACTTGTGCCTTTGTACCAACTTGTACTTTTTTCACATCATCATCAGATAACCCTACAGTAACAACTTGGTTTTCACTTCTGAATAATATTACTGGATTCCCAGCCCCTTGCATTTCTCCTTCTTTGCAAAGTACATCAACTACATAACCATCCATATCTGCATGCATAGAAGCATCTTGAACTAGATTGGCCTTTGAATCATAACCAGCTTTTGCTTCATTTAATTGAGCAAGAAGAGCTTGTTTATCTTCTTCTCTAGAACCATTTTGAAGCTGTTCTAGACTTTGCTTTGCATTGTTTAATGCACTCTCATAACTATCTGCCTGAAGCTTGGCACCATCTAATTCCTGCTTTGAAATTGCTCCACTTTGATATAATTTAGTATTTTTATCATACAAATCCTTGTAATAATTATAGTTGTCCTCAGCATTTTTCACTGCTATTTCAGCTTTATTTATATCTTCCTCCTGTGCACCATTAACGGATTTGTTATACTGTGCTGAAGCAGCATCCATCTGAGACTTAGAAGCTTCCATTGCAAAATTCAAATCACTTTTATCAAGATCTACTAAAGAATCTCCTTTTTTTACATGCTGACCTTTAGATACATATATTTTTGAAATCTTGGCAGAACTTTTAAAGGAAAGCTTTCTCACTTCACTGCCTCCAGTTATGCCTTGATATTCCAAAGAAACAGAATTACTCTCATTTTTAACCTCTAGAGTTTTTACAGGATATGTTTTTACATTAGATTTCTCTGCAGAAGACTTTCCACTACATCCACTTAATATAATTACACTTAAAAATAATGAACAAATAAGTAAGGTTCTCTTTTTCATACTATTCCTCCAACTTTCAAATTAGCTTCTTTGATTATTAATAAATAAATATTTATTCATTAATATTTAAAAAAATTATTTCATTGCATTTATGCATATTTGGGCTATTCTTTTAATCTCGTCTTCTGTGAATATCTTATTTTTATCAAGTTCTAATGAAAATGATAAATATCTAAATGGAATTGTAAAAGAAACAACCAATATTTCTAGTGGAGTTATATCTGGATTGGTTTCACCTGTTTTTTCACCCAGTTTAATACATTTTTCTGCCAATTCCAGAACTGCTTTGAAGTTATTCTTTTTTCCTTTTGCTGGTATTTTTAAATCCATAACAACTGCAGAGGTAAACCTTGCTATCATAGGTTCTTCATTTGCTCTCAAAAATAATTTTTTTATTGTTTTATAGGATACTTCGTATAATGTACTAGAAGAATCTATGTATGCTGTAAAATCCTTTGTTATTGTTTGCATCTCTAAATCTACCAATTCCAGCACTAACTCTTCCTTGCTTTTATAGTATCTGTACAAATACCCTGGTGAGACACCTGCTTTTTCACAGATTAAAGCAGTTGATACTCCTTCATATCCATAATCTACTACACATTCCATTACCGCTCTCTTAATGCTATCCATTTTCTCAGGATCTGCAATTCGTGCCATATATGTCACCCTCAATCCAAAATTAATGAAATTAATAAATAAATATTTATTTATTAATTTCATTATATCTTTACACTTTTTACATGTCAATATATAACTTTTATTCTTTTCTACGCTTTTACTGCATCTTCTTGCGAAATATCTTCCTGTATTAGTTTGCTATTTTTATATTTCATAAAAGAAATTTTAGCACAGTATAGTGCAATTCCTGCTGGTAACCAAAATGCACCAAACTTAATTTCATTTTTTATATAAGGAAGCATGAATTCCCATCCTAATCCTTTTAAATTTAACATCTTTAATGCTACTGTCATATGTCTAAATGGCCATAAACTATTAAGAGCATCTGCCATTCCACTTGGCAGTAGATAATCTGGGAATATAACACCACAGGTTAGAAATATAACTATATTTATCATATTAAAAAACAGTATAAAATAACATAAGTTATCCATAATTGATGTGAGAAATAATCCAATAGCTGTAAGGTTAATAAAGAATAAATACATTAAAACAATGTATATTAATATATCACCACGCATAGGTACAGAGACTAGTTTATCAAGAAGGCATAAACAAATGAAAATTAATATAGTACATAAAGTAGAATAAAATAATATTCTTCCTATAAGCCCAAATATAACTTTTAAACCTTCTCTTGAACGTATTTTAACCTTCGCCAATTCCTGTTTCTTTTTCATTAAAGCAGGTACTACAAGTACTGGTACAAAAAATCCTTGGTTAACCAAAGGTACCAAAGTATAAATTAAATATCTAAGATAACTGCTTTGGGGCTCATACAGTATTCGTTCAGAATAGGAAAAATTTAAAACAGCTTGTTTGGATTGGTATGGAACCATACCATTTCCTTGAAGAATGCTTATTTGAGCACCAGCATTTATCGTACCTAAAACCTGACTGGCATATCCCAGCGTACTGGATTCTTTAGGAAGACTAGTTCCATCTATTAACAATAAAGCACTAGGTGATTTTGCCAAGCTTACATCTTTTTCAAAATGCTTAGGTATTATTATACCTCCATTTACTCTATGATCCTTTATTGCTTTTTCAAGTTCAGTATCAGAATCCACATAATAATTGACATTTAAACCTGGATGATTTTTAAGTTGCTCGATAACTGTTCTTGATAAATTTGAGTTATCTTTATCAACTACTCCAAAGGGAATATTCTCTATATAAGGATTGGACATGGCATAACCAAAAACAAGTGATCCTATAATAGTGAGTATAATAGTCTTAAGTATAGGGCCTTTTTCTTCTTTCAACATTTTAAAAAAACTCTTCATTATATTATCACCTCTGCATCTTGACTATTAATAATACTATCTTTCTTTTCTCTTCTAACTTTCTTCCTTTCTTTCACTTTATATAAAAGGAATGTAGTAACCCACATAAAAATTACAAATTTAATGAGCCAGAATATATTAGGTAAGTTATCTTGAAAACTGCCGCCTACAAGGCTTAGATCTCTTAGTGGTATGGCATAATAGTAAAATGGAATATACTTAGCTACCATAGGAATTATCTCTGGCATGGCTACAGTTGGAAATGTGTATCCCACCAAAAATAGGGTTATTGCTATTGGACCTACAAAGCCTAATGCATTTAACTGATTTTCATTATACAAAATAATTAGAAGTACTCCTATAAATGTCATTCCAATACAAAATAAAATAGTTAGCATAATTGCTGCTTCAACAGATCCTCTATAAGGCAAACCAAAATATTTACAATAAATTCCCATAATAGTAATAACCGAAGCTGATGCCAAAAATCCAACCATAACACCTTTAATCCACATTTTTTTATAGCTATTGCCTTTGTTTATTAACAAAATTACAACTATAATCATTCCCACTTGAATAGTATTTATTGCAAATCCTGGAATAAAAAAATTAAACATATTTTCAGTAGGATTTCCTATAATTCTGGAATTATAACGTATAGGATTTATATAATTTGCAGCTACTTCTGGCATTAATCCAAGTTGACCTTCCACTACCTCTATTAAATATGCTGATTTAATAGTACTTAAAATCTGTGCAACTCTTGTTTTGCTAGAAGAAGTCATTGCCATTTGTGATCCGTCATAAATAACCATAATTTTGGGATTTTTCATATCGGTCAGATCCTTTGAAAAATTTTTAGGAATAATAAATCCTATAGACACTTTTCCTTTGTCTATTAAGTCTTTAACATCATTATCAACCTGACTATATGCAACTACATTAAATTTTGAATTTGTCCTTATTTCCCTTATAAGGGCTTGAGTTGACAGAGAATTATCATGATCTACAATGATAGTTGGAATTTTACTAAGAGAATGGGCACTAAATCCAAGGGCTAAAACAATGGCACCTCCAATGCCAAGTATAACAAACATTGCAATAGGAATTATCATATACTTGAATCTTAATATTTTTTCTTTCATAATACTAATCACTTCTTTCCAAAGTCAACAAAAGCTGTCATTCCCGCATGAAGTGGTTTATTCATATCAATTAATTCAACTTTAACTCCATAGGACAATATATCAAATTCCCCATTATCATTTGTTGCCCTTTTAACTGCAAAATCAGCATCCTTATTGATTCTAACTATTTTACCTTTAAATTGCTCATCAGGATAAGCAGAAAGTTTTACAGATACTTCTCCATTTAACTTCACTTTTGAAAGGTCTGTTTCTTTTACATTACATTCAATCCAAGGTGCAGTTGTATTTGTCATTACTAAAAGAGGCATCCCTGTAGATACTAGTTCACCAGCTTCAACATTTAATTGTGTTACTGTTCCATCTGATGGTGCAGTAATTGTAGTATCATTAATATAAGTTTGTACTTCATCTTGTCCACCTTGAGCTTGTTTAATTTGAGCCTCATATCCCTGTATTGTTGCATCTGCTTGATTTACCTGTGCTTGTAATGATGCTATATCTTCAGATCTTGCTCCATCTTTAGCAACATCATATTGCTTTTCTGCCACATCCATAGCTGTTTGAGCTTTATCTAAATCTTCTTTAGCTGCATAGCCTTTACTATACAAGCCATTTACTCTATCATATGTTGATTTCGCTAAATCATATTGAGATTTAGCTTGAGCAATTTCCTCAGGTCTTGCTCCATTTTGAGCTTTTTGAAGTTGTGCTTGTGCTGCTGATTTTGCTGCTTCTGCTGCTTTCATTTGTCCAGTAGCTGCATCAATTTGAGCTTTTGATTGAGCTTCTTTTGCAACTAAAGCACTATTATCTATAGTTATCAAAACTTGTCCGTTTTTAATACTATCTCCTTCTTTGATTTTTATGTCTGTTATTTTTCCTGCAACTTTAGAATTGATGTTTATTTCTTTAGTTTCTATGCTTCCTTGAACAATTAAGTGATCGCTTTGCTGTTTTACTATTTTATCTCCCGTTAAAATAACATTTTTACTACATCCTGAAAACAGACCCACTGTAATTGCTAGAGCTAATAATACAATACTTTTTCTTTTCATATAAACCCTCCTAAATCAATTAATATGTTTATTTACTAAGAACCTGTTGTTAAACGTTGTCTGATTTTCACAAGTGATTCATGTAAAATTTTCATTTCTTCTTCTGGTAAAACACCTAATAAAGAAGCTATAAAGTTTTCTTTATCTGGCAATATCTCGGCTAAAACTTTCTTACCTTCTTCTGTTATAATAACCTTTGTATACCTCCTATCTTTTTCATTTTCCTGTCTTATAACAATTCCTTTTGATGTCATTCTATCAATTAAAGTTGTTACACTTGGTTTCTTTACTCCTAATCTCTTACTAAGATTAGATGAAGTGCTTCCTTCATCACCACATAAATATAAATAATATAGAACTTTAAACTGTACTTGTGTTAATTCAAATTTTTTATAACATTCTTCAACAACTCTATTTATTAGCTCTGAAACTTTAACAATCTCGTCAGTTACCTCAAAAGTTAATTCCATTGGATCAATTTCAATTAAATCAGCATCTTTTTTATCCATAAATAACACTCCTTAAAATGTTTTTTCATATTATTTCAATAACACTATTAATTTTAAGTTACAGTTCTTAAATTAACCTACCCTTAATTACTTGAATTAATAAATAAGATGGATATTTTAAATTTACAAATAATTTAATAGATTAATTTAATATACTGATAGTCATATAAATAATAGTTAGTATGGTTAATAGTTAGCTTAACTAATTATTAACTATACTAACTATTATACACATTATTATATTAGTTTCAATATGAATAATTGGAAATTATTATTAATAATTTGTAACCTTTAATTTTAGTAGAGATCATTCTAGAATATGTATCTACATTTATTACAGCTTTCTATAAAAAACAAAGTGCATTGCCATAATATAAAGCAATGCACCTATAAATAATTCAATTTTAATTTATTTCAACTATATAATCTCTATTGATGTTCGCCAAACACATACTTAGGCCAATCTTTGCCGATGATTATGTTGCAAAGTGCTCCCCCACCAAGTACCAACACAACCGTCATTATCATTCCATAAAGGAAGAATCCATATAAATGAAATGGTGTTATTGCTGGAGCATTAGCTGGCTGGATTGAAAATATAAAGAATGTTTCCGCAAGCCCTAAAAATAATGCCGGTATATTTCCAAATATAGTATCTCTTAGTAAATTTTCATGAACTGTCAGTATGCAAAATATTGTAATCATTGTAAGTGCTATATTAGGTATCCATCCTGGTAATCCTTTCATTACTCCTATTAACATTCCGTTTGCCATGGCCCACAAAATTCCAATTGGGTAACATACAATCATAGAAGGTATTTTCTTAAAATCTGCACCCATTGCGAAAAATAGCAGTAATACAATAAATAAAGTCCAATTATAATTTCCAAATCCTAAAGCCCCCATTGGCTGCATCAAAAGAGTTAGTATAACTGCACCAAAAGCGCCTTGAATTAAAAGTGCTTTCCTTTTTATTGACATGACAACTCCTTCTTTCATTAAAGATTTTAAATTTAGAATTAAAAATTATTTTCCACACAAAATCGTTTTCACGAATTAAAGCTTAGGGATGTCCCAATATTTTATGAGAGGACAGTGAAAGAAGAAAACTCTCCTTCGCTGTCCTTTGCCCTTTGCCAATTGTTCTCTAAAAAATGCTTCACATAATTTTTATAGAACGACAGACAACTATAATAGTGTCTTTCACCACAATCAATAAAACTAACTTAGTTTTAGGACAGCCCCATTTTATTTAACGCATAGGAATAAATCCTCTGTATTGTGTATAGTTATCACTTTCAGCAATGTCTGTTAAGAATAAGCTAGAAATTTCAAATTTAGGTTTTAAATAAGGAAATTCATCATACTTAGCCCAAGATGGTTTTTTAATCTCTTTTGCCTTTTCTACTGCAGTTCTGTGCCAGCCTGAAGGACAGTTAAACCAAATTTCGACTACTCTTTGATATGGACAGTGGTTAACGCTCTGAATAATTTTGCTTGTTAACATCCTTGTTACATCTGGAGACTCCTGAAACTTTGGTACAACTTCTTCATAGAACCACTTGTCTCCTTCTTCTATAGACACACCATCTGGATATTTCATAACAAACTGCCAGCGGTAGTTTGGTCCATCTTCCATAGTTCTTCCTGCACCTTTTAAATCTTCTTCCCAAGAAAGAGGTACAAAAGCCCATATAAATGGAGGACAGCCATTATCACCACCAGCTGATCTTGCAGTATCTCCTGATTCCATCATTTCTGTTTCTTCACCTTCAAGAACTGCTACTTTGTTATCATCTGGAACATTACCTTGCCACTTTAATACATCAATAGGAAAATATTCAGTCATAGTTTTGTTCTTAAATTCAGGTGTCAATGGATTAACCATCCAGTAATGCTCTGTTAATTGCATTCTGTGAGTTCCAAATCTTTCTCCATCTGGTGGTGTCGGTAATGCAGGATAAAATGCATACTTACTTACATATGGACCAAACTGTGACATGCTTTCTGGTACATGGTGATAATAAAGCCAATGTTTTAACATATGTCTGTAATCCTCTTTTACAACGTCTACATAAATTAAACTTCTCATAGGGTTAAATTCTATTGCCATATTAATAGCCTCCTTAATTCTTTCTGTAATTTTTATATAATTATATTTAGCAATACCTATGCCAAAGCTTGTATACTTTTTTAAACTCAATATAAAAACTCCTGAAATGCATTGCAAACACAGGAGTTTATCCAAAAAAATTTTTTTCAATTCTTGTTTTAGTTTGTTAATTAATTATCTTTTTTGAAAACGTTGTCTATAACAAAACTAATGTAATGAAAAATTTCATTACATTAATATAAAAATGACTATTTTATTACTTTTCATTGCAATTTATTTTCGTATCAATATGATGATTTTTTTCATTACCATTTAGTTATTCCCAGGGCTTTGGCTTTTTTTACTACTGTTGATTGCTTTATGCCCAATGCATCAGCAGCTTTATACGTGCTTCCATATTTTCTTAATGCTCTTTCAATAATATTCTTTTCTAATAAATTCACCGCTTCTTTTAGATTAATATTCTCATTTACGATTTCACTTGTGAAAGTATCCTTACCTAAAGTATTAACTATATCGTTTCTTTTTATAAGTGGTTCATCATCAATTACTACTAATCGCTCTATTATATTTTCTAGCTCTCTCACGTTTCCTGGCCAATTATAGAATTCAAGTGCCTCTATTGCTGATTTCTCAAATCCTTTGTGTTTGTTATATTTCTTATTGAAACTTTCAATAAAGTTATTAGCTAAAACCAAAATATCTTCTCTTCTTTCTCTAAGTGGTAATACTCTAATTGGAAAAACGTTTAATCTGTAGTATAAATCCTCTCTAAAAATCCCCTTATTAATTTGATCCTGCAAATTTTGATTTGTTGCTGCAATTATTCTTACATCTACTTTTTCAGCAGTTGCTCCTCCAATTCTTGTTATTTCCCGTTCCTGTAGAACGCGAAGAAGCTTTGACTGAAGTTTAAGTGGGATTTCACCTATTTCATCTAATAAAATTGTACCGTGATTTGCCACCTGAAATAGACCTAATTTATCCTTATACTGTGCTCCCGTAAAGGCACCTTTTTCATATCCAAATAATTCTGATTCTAACAAGTTCTCTGGTATTGCAGCACAATTTACTTTTATATACGGCCCATTTTTCCTTAGACTATTTTTATATATTTCCCGTGCAATTACTTCTTTTCCAACTCCAGTTTCTCCTGTTATAAGCACAGTTACATCAGTCTTTGATGCTTGCTTAATAAGATGCTTAATCTTTTCAGCACCAGTAGTCTTACCAACAAAGTCCGTCTGCATTTGATTTTTCCTTAAATATTTTATTTCATCTATATATTTTCTTTTATCTTTCTCCAGATTCTCAAGCTTTTCTTTTAGTTGTATAAATTCAGTTATATCTCTAATTACGGTGACTACACATTCTACTTTATTCTGTTCATTGAAAAAAGGAATTCCTGTCATAATAACTGTTTTATCCATTCTTTCAATTCTAGTTACAACAGATATCTCTTTCTTTTCTTCTAATGACATTAATCCTACTGATTTAGGTTTTTTTTCTTTTAGCTTTTTCCCTTTAATTTTACTAATCATAGCCATACTTGGCATACTGCTTTTGTGCTCTAATACCACAAAAGCTTCTTCCTCACTATAAATTTTTCCCTTCCATATAGTTTCCATTGGCTTTCCTACCAAATCACGTTTTTCTAAGCCTACAATATCCTCAAATATTCTATTAACATCAACAACAATTCCATTGTGATCTACCACATAAATTCCATCTGCCATTGCATTAGCAATGGATAAAAAATCTACTTTGCATCTTTTATATGTTTCATATTCTTTTATTATCTCTCTAATTTTCTCTTCGCATATTTCGCTCTTTTCCATTTTCTTTTTATTCACTATAACCATTTTCCCCTTTCGCTAAAAATAAATTATGCATGTAAAAAAACACTACTGTAGAAATAGATTACTGTAGTGTTTTTCCCATTTTTTACTTAATGTATTTATATTTCAATTCTTTTCCTTTACCTTCAACAGTAAGATCTGCATATGGGTTGTAATTGGTATTAGTAACAACTTTAAATAAATTATACATTTGAGGTAAGAAAACTCCCCAGTTTCCTACTTCTTCTGCACAGTGCTGTGACCATATAATGCCTTCTTCTGGCGTTTCTTTCTTTTTCATACCAATTGCTGATGATTTGCCAACTACACCATAGTCAGTTTTCTGCCATTGGTGTATACGGTATCCCATAGGTTCTCCTTTTTTCATACTTTCTTCTCCAAATCCAAGGCCAGCTACTACTACACAATGTTCATAGACAATATAATCTTTTACTTCTACTGAAACTGTTGCTAAATCTTCAAATCTAATATAAAGATTTTGTCGTGTTCCATCATTCCATGTTTGTGGTGCTATGTGAACTGAACCTATAGGGTTGCCATGTTTTGGTGGTACTGCCCAAACTAAAGGCTCATGCTGTGAAGGATGCCACAAAAGAAAACACTTTTCCATATTACTCCAAAACCAATCAATCATTGCTGGAGTGACTCCTTCATGTTTCCAATCAAGATGTGTTCCCATCGAATCTTGTGTTACTTTCATTGTCATATTAGTTCCCCCTAATTTTCATATTAAAGTATACCATTATTCTTCATAAATATAAATCTTATTTATTATAAAATCATTAATTTTCTACACTTACTTCCCCACCACTCTTTTTCAAGCCGATTATTCTTGATAATATCAATGCAATCATAGCAACTATAGCAAATAGAGTAATTGTTAAATGATAGTTTCCTGTTTTATGTAATGCTAGAGCTCCTACAAACACACCAAGTGATCCACCAAATGCACCTATTCCCAACCATAAACCAACAACTCTACCAACAACATGTTCAGGATAAACCTGAGCTACAAAAGTAGATGCTGCTGGATTTAGAAATGCTACAAAAGTTCCTGCAAGAAATAAAAGTATCATAAGAACTGTTAAATTATTGTATACTACTGAGAATAAAATTGGATAAACACAAGCAGCAGTACATACAAATCCTATTATCAACACAGGTTTAGTGTTCCCCTTAAATACTTTGTCAATAACGATACCTGATAGCAGACTACCTACAACAGTTCCAACTTGAACCAGCAACATTAATCTTCCTGCTACAACTGATCCAAATCCAACACCCATAGGAATTGGAAGAGCAAAATATTGAGGTGTTAAATCATTAAGAGCATTTAATAACCATGATATAAGCATACACATAATTATGCCAACCCATGTTCTTGGATTAGTTAAAGCTTCTTTTATAGCACTGTTAGAAGCTTCACCATTTTGAGTATGTATTGTATGATTTAATGGTGTATGTTTTTTATACTGAACTGTAAGGAAAATAACATATAATAGCACAACAAAATCAACATATCCAATCCATGACATGGTAGTTCTCCAGTTTGCCGTTATCTGATTAATTATAGGTGCAACAGCAACTCCTATCATCATTCCACCGTTAACTCCCGTCATTCCAACTCCAACAGCAAACCCTTTTTCTTCTTCCGAGAACCATGCTGCTGCAACTAATGGGATTGCAGCAAAAATTGCACCAGCACCGAAACCTTGTGCAACCCTAAATGCCATTAATATAGAAAGGTTCTTCCCGGCTACAGAAAATAATATGCTTGGTATAGTTGTTACAACAAGTGCCAAAATCATTACGGCCATTACTCCAAAACGATCTGCAAGAGTACCACTCACAAGTGTAGAAATTGCAACAACAAAAACAAATATACCTAAAAAACTAGCTTGTGCTACAGGAATTGAAATCCCTAAATCTTTTGCAATATCGCCTAGTATAGGTGCAAAAGCCATCATATTCGTAGTAGTAGCTGTAGCAACTACTACAACGGCAATTATCAAAAGCCATCTGAAATTGTCTTTTTTCATAGTTTATGACCTCCTACAATATTAAAAAATCATTATATGTAAATGTTAACACTTAGGTTTTGCCTTGTAAAATGCCGAATCTGATTGACTGTTATAACAAATTTACATAAAAAATAAAAACTTTATTAATATTCTACAAAATATCAATAAAGCTTTAATTCAATAATCTATATACAATTGCTATGTAACTATTTATGACTACTCTAAGGAAGATTATCATAAACTTGCCTTATATATGGAATCATTTTCTCTACCTCGTCAATAAAAATAGGTATGCAGGGGTTGCTATTATTTTTTTTCCATGCTATAACTTCCTCACTAACTTCATTAAACTTCTCAATTTTTATGAAACGTAATTCTGGTGAAGCTAATATTTGAAAAACTTTAGGAAGTATGGCATATCCTACTCTACATTCTACTAAAGTCATTACACTAGTTATATATTGCTCTTCTGATACAACAATTGGAGAAAATCCATGTTTAAGACAAATATTTTCAACCCGCTTGTATCCTTGAGACCATTCTTTAGAATTCATAAAAATACACGGCTCTCTGGAAAGATCTTTTAAATTTACGGTATCATTGCAAGCTAAAGGATGTTCTCGATGCAATACTACATTATAACAATCTTCATATATTGTCTTCCATGTTATGTCTGCAATGGATTCAAGCTGAAAAGATGCTGTAAATGCTACATCAACTTCATTATTTCTTATTGATTCTATTAAATTAGAATGGCTATATTCACTAATCTTCAATCCTACATTAGGATGAGTATTTCTAATATTGGTTAAAAGCTTAGGTAAAAAATAACTAGCAAAAGGTCCTATAAATCCTACCTTGAGAGTTTGGCTTTTTCTATTTTGAACTTGTTTAGCATTTATAATTCCATTATTTAAGTGATGAAGCATTTTTTTTACTTCCTCTAAAAATACTTTTCCAGCTTCAGTTAATTCAACCGATCTCTTATTTCTATAAAAGAGAATTATGCCTAGTTCATCTTCCAAGTTGGAAATGTAACGGCTAAAAGCTGGCTGTGTAATATGCATTGCTCTTGATGCCTTTGTGAAATTTAAGTATTGTGCTAATGATACAAAACATTCAAATTGATTAACATTCATAAAAACACCATCCTGTGTTATAATTTGACTTCACTTAAAACGCTATTTGTAAACAATGGAATTGCAGTATTCATATTCTCCTTTTTCCATGCCATAATATAACTTATAAAGTCATCTTCTATTTTTACACCTTTAATATTGAGATTGTTATATAATCTAATATTGGAATCAAGTAAAGCGACTCCTAATCCAGATTCAACACATAGAATTAGTGATTCTACATTTGGAAGCTGTTTTACTATTTTAGGAGCAAAACCATGCTTCTTGCAAAGAGTTATAATTCCATCAAAGCCTTTTGGTGACTCATCTCTTGCAATCATAATAAAGTTTTCATCTTTAAAATCCTCAAGTCTTAAGTTTTTTTTACCTGCTAGTGGATGTGAAGCTTCCATTACAATATATCCATTTCCCTTATGTACAACATCTGAAAGAATTCCAAGAGAATCATCAATTTCAAAAGACAGAGTAAATATCACATCCAAATTTCCATTGATAAGCTTTTCTCTTAATACCCTAAAAGAATGTCTTTCTAATACTATATTTACACTTTGATATTTTTCTCTAAATTTTTTTATTATAGGTGACAAAAAAGCGCTTGTATCCATAGCATCTAAACATCCAATAGTTATAGTACTATTTTCACCTAAATCAGGTTTTTTTGATTTTTCTATAGAATTTTCTATAAGTTCTACTACCCCACCCATTTCTTTAAACAGCACCATACCTGCTGCTGTTAGCCTAACATCCCTTTTTGTTCTGAAAAAAAGCTGAACTCCTATCTCATTTTCTAATATCGCAATTTGCTTACTCAAAGAAGGTTGTGAAACATATAAGCTTTTTGCAGCTTCTGTAAAATTTAAATGCCTTGCCACAGCCAAAAAATATTCAATCTGAAGCAGTGTAATCCTCTTATAATTCACTAAAATTATCCTCCTTTTTATACTTTTAATAATAAATTAACTTGTGTATTTAACTATAACTCATTTGTTAAAATTTTTTCAATACTAATTTAAAACAATATTATAGGTTTATTTCCTTCTCAATCGATATAAAACATTTTTATCACATAAATGACTTATCTATATAAATAATTTTATGGCTCCTATTGCTGTAACTAGTAAAATGACCCTATGGAATAAATTTTCATTAAGCTTTTTAATGAATAAAACTCCTAATAATGCTCCTACTGCTATAGCTGGTATCATACTTCCTGCAAAAAAAACCGTCTGTAATGAAATATTGTGCCAGAATATGATCTGTAATGGCACCTTTGTTATATTTATAATAAAGAAAAACCATGCAGTTGTGCCCATAAAATCGTTTTTCTTAAATCCCTTAGCTAATAAGTAAACGCTGAATATTGGTCCTGCAGCATTACCAATCATAGATGTAAATCCACAAAGCATACCTGTTAACGCATAAAGAACGGGATTTTGTGGAACTCTAAAGTCTTCTCCCTTTCTTTCAGTATAAATTAGGATAAATAAACATATTAAAACTGAAATAGCAATAAAAATTTTGAATTGTTTATCATTAACGTAGTTACCAACCAAAACTCCTAAAGCTAGTCCGACTATTGTCCATGGCAAAAGTTTTCTTATATTACCCCATTCTGCATGTCTGTTATAATAGTATAATGCAAAAGCATCGCCTAGTATAAGCATAGGAAGCATAATTCCTGTAGATTCTTTACCTCCAAATATTCCTGCAATGATAGGTATAGCAGGCATCAAAAAAGAACTTATTCCAGTTTTTGAAAATCCTAAAAAAAACGCTGCTAGTATTACCCAAAGCCACTGGTACATGGATAAGTTTAACATATGGAACATTTGCATTTTATCTCTCCTTCTTTCGTATTAAAATTTATTGCCTATATGCAATTCAAATAATCTTTGATGAATCAACTAACCTCTGAGAATCTAAAGTAACTTTCTCTAGTACTGCTGTAATTTCTTCAGTTTCAGCCACCTGATTTTCAGAAATGATATGTACTTGGTTTACAACCTTTTTGATATCTTCAATGGAGTTATTCATATCTATCAAAGTCTTAGACACATTTTTAGAAGATTCGCCAGTTACCTGAGCTAATTTTCTCATTTCACTTGCAACTACTGAAAACCCTTTACCATATTCACCTGCTCTTGCTGCTTCAATTGCTGCATTCAATCCTAATAAATTTGATTGACGTGCTACATTTTGTATTAAGTTAAGAATCTCATAGCTCTCTTTTAATTCTTTTTCTGCTTTTTTTGCTGATTCTACTATTTTCTCTATCATAGCAAATAAATTTTGAGAACCATTACAAATTTCTGCAACACTTGCATTTGTCTGTTGGAGTGAAACAAATAAGCTTTCTGAGGCTTCTTCAACTTCAAAGTGCTTTTTTAAACTTTTAGATATACCAACAGCACCAATAACTTCTCCCTTTGAATCTTTAATTGGATAGGTAACTGCTTTAAACGGAATACCATGTATTTCTTTTGGTACTATTGAAGAATATTTTTTACCATTTTCAATTGTTTTATATAAAGGTTCTTCTATTAATAATCTATCTCCTACTTTATGCTTTAAATCAATTGTATCACCTGGACGATAAAAAATAATATTTTTTTTATCAGTTACTACAACTCCTACATCTTCATCAAATATCTCCTTCATAGAAGGCATTACTTCTAAAAAAGCTTGAAGAGTTTTGTCTTCCATTATCTATTCCTCCACATAATAAGTTTTTTAAATAAAAGTTGACAATTTTCAGAGAAGAGGTTAAAGGCTTTTATAAAACTCCTCCTTCACTGCCAATTGTCAACTGTCAATTCTCATGTAAAAATTTTATTCAGCTTTACTAGGTTAAAAATTCATCAATAGCTTTTGCAGCTTTTTTACCTGCGCCCATGGCAAGTATTACTGTAGCAGCTCCTGTCAC